>JAQUCZ010000135.1 GCA_028685945.1 Sulfurimonadaceae bacterium
TGATCGTGGCATGTGTCGCCTCTATCTCTTGAAAGAAAGTTGCAAGATTTGCTTTGTAAATATTTGCGTTTGCCGCATCAATTTCGATAAGTGCATCGCAGATGTTTTGCGCCATGATCTTCACGTTAGCGGGAGAGGTCCAGGTATGCGGGTCTTCGCCCCCTTCGTCATGGTGATGGTGCGCGTGGTCATGGTCACGGTGGTGATGTGCAACCATGTGCATCTTCTCGATCCCTTTGGTTGTGTCGATCACTTTAAGGTTTTTGTTTTGCGACATGAAACGTTTGAGCCATGCTTGTTCAAACTCTACGCCGATTGCAAAGTAGAGCGAAGCTTCCGATATCGCTTGCATTTGCGATGCTTTAGGCTCGTAGGCGTGGGGAGAACTTCCGGGTTGTACCATTAAAGCAATGTTTACATGATCCCCCGCGATTTTTTGTACGAACGTTTGTTGCGGCAAAATACTTACGGCAACAACCGGCTTGGCATGTGCACAAACACTGAAAAATAAAGCGAAAAACAAGAGGAGTTTCATAGGGTCGCATCCTTGTAAAAAATGGAAGTATTGTACTTTTTCGGCTCTTAATTGCAACTTAGTCGCAAAAATTTAAGAAGCGACAAAGTTTAAAACCGCTACTATTTTACCCATGAAAATAGAAAAACTTATCGAAGAGAAAAACCTTAAACTCACCTCTGCCCGTCGGGAACTTTTAGAGATATTTTTTCACTCCGCAAAGCCCCTTTCGTTTGAAGACGTGCGCTCGCGCATCAAGATGGATAAAGCGACCTTTTACCGTAACGTCTCGAAGTTTGAAGAGCAGGCGATTCTCGGCAGTTTCGAATCGAACGACAAAAAACGGTATTACGAGCTAAACACCCTGCCGCATGCCCATTTTGTCTGTAAAATCTGTAACGGAGTAGAGTGCATCAAAGAGCCTTTTAGCATGTCGCTCGATGGGTATGTGATCGAGGATATTATCTTAAAAGGGGTGTGCAAACAATGCAACAAATAGAGAAATCAAACATCGCATCACTACCTACAAAGTATGGCATGTTCAAAATAAAAGCATATAAACAAGGGGATCAAGAACACCTTGTGCTGCTAAGCGAAAATTTCGAAGACTTGGAGGTACCTTACGTGCGTATCCATTCCGAGTGCCTTACGGGAGACACCTTCGGAAGTCTCAAATGCGACTGCCAAAATCAGCTTGATCTTGCACTTAAATTTATTGCCGCAAACGGCGGAATGGTTATCTACCACCGCCAAGAGGGGCGCAACATAGGGCTTTTAAATAAAGTAAATGCCTACTGCCTCCAAGACCAAGGTCGCAACACTATCGAGGCGAACGAAGAACTGGGATTTGCCGCCGATGCAAGGGAATACAGCGTAGTAGCGGAGATTTTTAAAGATTTCGAGCTCAAAGAGATCAACCTTCTTACCAACAATCCCCAAAAGATTACTTTTGTCGAATCGCTTGGAGTTCGCGTCGTAGAGCGCATTCCCGCAATCACTGCCGTAAATAAATACAATAAACGCTATATCCAGACGAAAAAAGAGCAGATGAATCATATGTTGTAACGAGGGGTTTGTTTCATTTAAATTTATATTTTAGAAATATCTTTAATCTTCGTATAAAAATAGTTAAAACTCGGTGATCTGTTTTTCGTTACATCTAAAAACGGCGTTATTTTTTCTGCCCACTCACATTTTTTTGCACCGATTTGGCTGTATGGAAGTTTTTTTAATGCCGCTGAACCTTTTGAATCAAGAGCGTCGGCTAAAAGTTCCCATGTCCCGCAGATGCTATCATTGACATATCTATGTAATATCTCCTCTTTTGCGGATGGATATGCTCTTTTGATGGCATTCATGTCCCCTAACAACCAAGCTTCACCCTCTTCGACGGCAAGACAGAAGAAAGCATTGGGTTTGACGGCACAGTTATCTAAAATGGCAACCAGCTCTTGTTTAAATGCCACAGGACATTTGGCATCGGAATCTACAATGACGATCACGACGGCTTCATAAGTATCGCCATAACCTGCATGTGTTTTACCTATGCCTGAGAGGAGTCTAGGTAGTTGATCGAGTAAGACTCTTTTGCTTGCATCTGATCCTGATTTCAAGCCTTTTGGGATATGTCCTGCACCTTTATACTTATGTATTTTAAAAGTATCTTCTTTGGAGAGTATCTTTGGTAAAAGGGCTTGAAGCATTTTCTCACCCGAAAGGTCTTCGACAAGAATCTCAAAAAACATAACCTACGCTCTACTATCTAAGTAATCGCTATACCATAAAGAGCCTAGCGGCAATCCTTCGTTGACGAGATTGACTAATAGCGGATCATCGCTTGCTCTTCGTATGCTTGAAAAACCGTCGTCATCTTTATCTAAAATCCATACTTCATTAGGCTGTAATGCATCTACAAAATAGGGCTGATGGGTCGTAACGAAAATTTGAGAACCGCCCTTTTTGCCCGTAGCATGCTGACGAAACTCATGGGCTAATGTCTCTAAAAGCTTATGGTACAGACCGTTTTCAGGCTCTTCGATACATAAAAACGCAGGGGGTGTCGGGTCTTCAAGAAGCAATAAATAGGCAAAAACTTTTAACGTCCCGTCCGACATTTTTTGCGCATAGAAGGGATCTTGAAATCCTTTGTTGTTAAAACGCAATAAAAGTCTGCCGTCATTGGTCGGTTCGGTATCTATCTTCTCGATCCCGGGAATTTTGTCGGCAATTTTTTCAAGGATTTTTTTAAACTTGTGCTTATGCTCACGCTCCATGTATTGAACGACGTTTCCGAGATTATCGCCCCGTCTGTTTAAATGTTTTTGCGCTCCTGAAAGCGGAAGACTACGTGCTGCATCGGGTTCAAAATAGCTCAAATACCAATTTTCGATAAATTTTCTAAATAACGAAATTCTCGGGTGCTCGGTCAAAGCGCCTAAAATCGTAATGGCAAGTTTTCTTTTATCCGAAAGCTCTACGACCTCTGTTTCGGGACTTTCGACGGAAGAAAACTCTTCTAGTAATGTGTCAATGTCGTCATTTTTACTTTCAAACCCTCTTGATTCGCCTTTCCAAACAACTCCACGACCATTGCTTAACAATAAAAATGAAAAGGGTCGTCCCTTTGATTGTCCTTGGCGTCTTTGACGCAAGCGTTCAGATTTCACGTAGGGGCGTTCATCTTCATCTAAGTCAATGGAGAGTTCGTAGGTAATCGGTCGCGCGTTATTCTCTTCACGATAATAGACTTGAAATTCAATCGGTCCGTTGATGCCTTGAGACTTAATCTTTTTAAATCCGCCTCTTCCGTTCATATCACACGCTTCTTCAACACCGTATTTCAAACAATCCGATAAAAATCCAAACACGTCAAAAAGGGTACTTTTACCGACCCCGTTTTTCCCGATGACGGCAGTCAAAGGTGTGAGCTCTTCTTTCCCTTGAGTATTCCACAACTTACCCATCGTGATATCTTTTAAGGTTCCGAAATTCTTAACGCTAAACCCTTGTATTTTTGCCATTTTGTAAAACCTATCGTGATGTAAACTTTTTGTGCAGAGATGTGCATACAGCCATCTTTTTTTGACCAATTATATCACATACTCATACACTCATGAGGCTAGTCCGCAAGAAAATGAAGCATCTTGGTGATGCTTTCGTGGTCTTGCTGGAAGATCGACGTAAGGGTACATGCCAAGCTTTCGTTTGCTACGCGGCGGAGCTTCTCCTCGACCGCATGGGCTTTGTCGGCGTCTTCGACAAGGTAGGCAACCAAAAACGCGTCTTCTTGCCATGAGACGATCATGTCGTCGTCGCGGGTGTGGCGTTTGAGTAACTGCACGAGCGCGGCGGGTTCGAAATCTGCCGCGGCAACGCGGATACGCGTAAGACCGATATGCTTTTCGTTAAAACGCGCCGCATCTTCTATGCTTTGTTTGACGTGTAAAAAATACTGCTTCGTGTAAGCGCCGCTTGAGGCGTCGATGTTCATTTTGTTTTCGATGAGTATCCGTTTTATGAGCGACTGGGTAATGTCGTTAAAGGTCACGACTTTGTAGTCGGCAATATCTTCGTCGATTCTCACGCTAAAGGCATGGGGATCATGCGTTTGGCTCAAGAAACTCACGATTCTATCGACCTCGTCAAGTGCTAAAATCGCTTCAAACCAGCTTTGTCCTTGCGGAATTTTGCCTGCGTTGAAATATGACGGGTGCGGCACGAAACGATCGACGATCGAGCCGTATCGTGCACTAAACGCTTTGGCGCTTGTGACGCCGAAAAAAGAGTTAAAAGCAG
>JAQUCZ010000136.1 GCA_028685945.1 Sulfurimonadaceae bacterium
CGTTCCTTTCGCAGCCTAATATTACGTTTGAAAATGCGCAGATCAAGCTTCTTTTTACCTTCTTGTACGTAGGAAAATGCTCGAATCTCGACTATTTCAATACCTCGACGCTCAAAGCGCTGCCTAAAAACAAGTTTCTTTACCAATGCCGTATGGCGCATCCGACCCTATTGTTCAACGATATCAAAACCAGCATGGTTACGATAGACGAGTACGACGCAAAAGCGGAATAATGCAAAAGCTTTTTGAGGAGGTCGGCTCGCTCGATCGAAGATGTTACCAAACGTATCATCTAAGCGAAGATGTTTTGATGGAACACGCCGCAAATGCTATGGCGGAGTACATTAAAGCCCGCTTCCCAAAAGGGGTGCGCGTTCTTGCGGTATGCGGCAGCGGCAACAACGGCGCCGATGCCATGGCATGTGCAAGAATTTTGCACGGCGATTATAAAGTAAAAATCCTCCATGCCAAACCTCCAAAATCCCACATGGCAATTCTGCAAGCGAAAAGAGCCGAGGCTTTGGGCGTTCCTACATGCCAAGGGTTAGAGCCTTGCGACGTGCTTATCGATGCGCTAGTCGGTACGGGGTTTGATGGTGCATTTCCCCCCGAACTTCAAACTCTTTTGCAAAATGCGGCTTCTTTCAATAGTTTTGTGCTCGCTTGCGATATCCCCTCGGGTTTGCGTAAAAACGGCACACATGCCAAAGAGACCCTCAAAGCCGACGCGACGATTACGATGGGGGCGTTAAAAACGAGTTTGTTTTCCGACGCCGCCAAAGAGGTTGTCGGGGAGATAAGCGTGGCAAATCTTGGGATTGCACGCAGCTTTTACGAGGGGGAGAGCAATCGGTTTCTTTTGGATTTGCAAGATATGCAGCTTCCGTATAGAGAGGCAAAAAGTACCCATAAAGGGAGTTTCGGGCATCTCGCCCTTGCTTTGGGAGAAAAAAGCGGCGCGGGTATTTTAAGTGCCAAAGCCGCGCTTCGCTTCGGCGCGGGGCTTGTGAGCTTGGTGGGGTACGAACAAAAAGAGATCCCCCACACCATTATGTACTCCCACGAACTCCCCAAAAACGCGACCGCCTTGGCGCTTGGCATGGGGCTTGGCAACGAGTTTAGCGATGAAGAGATAGATACCTTTTTGGATAATACGTTGCCTCTCATTGCCGATGCCGACATCTTTGGCATGCCAAAAGTTTTGGAGCTGCTCAAGCGCAAAAATATTGTACTGACACCCCACCCAAAAGAGTTTACGTCGCTTTTAAAACAGACACAACTTGCCGACGTGAGTGTGGAGGAGCTTCAAAACAACCGCTTTTTTTATGCGGAGCTTTTTAGCAAAAACTACCCCGATGCCGTGCTGCTTCTAAAAGGTGCCAACGTCATTATCGCGGGGGAGGGGAGATCGTACGTCAACCCTCACGGAAAACCCTCCCTTGCCAAAGGGGGCAGCGGCGACGTGCTCAGCGGGATGATCGGTGCACTTTTGGCGCAAGGGTACACGCCGCTTCAAGCGGCACTGAGCGCCTCTTTGGCACATGCCAAGCTTGCGCAAAACTACCGCGGAGCTGATTTTTCCCTCACGCCCGAAGAGTTGATCGAAGGACTCAAAGAGTTGTAAGAAACGCTATGGTAAAAAGCCCCGCACAATGGTGCTTTTCACGTCATCCCGAACGTGATTCGGGATCTATAAACAATTTTATCAAGGATAAAAAATGGATACAAAATTAAAAATCGGAAAATATGAGCTAGGAAGCCGCCTCATCGTTGGAAGCGGAAAATATAAAGATTTTGCAACCACAAAAGAGGCGACGCTTGCAAGCGGGAGTGAACTTATCACCGTAGCGGTGCGCCGCTTAAACATCACCGACCCCGACAAAGAGAATCTTCGCGATACTTTTAAGGGGACGAACGTGAAATTTCTGCCAAACTCCGCAGGGTGTGTCACGGCAGAGGAGGCGATTACGACGTTTCGCTTAACGCGCGAGGCAACGGGGATCGACCTTATCAAACTCGAAGTGATCGGCGATACCCAAAAAACCCTTTATCCCGACGTTTTAGAAACGATAAAAGCGTGTGAAATCTTGGCAAAAGACGGCTTTACCATTATGGCATACACGTCGGACGATCCGATTATGGCAAAACGTCTTGAAGATGCGGGCGCACATGCCATCATGCCGCTTGCTGCACCGATCGGAAGCGGTCTTGGAATCCAAAACCCTTATAATATAGTTTTCATCCGCGAAGCGGTGAAGGTTCCCGTAATCGTCGATGCGGGGATAGGATGTGCGAGCGATGCGGCGTATGCGATGGAACTCGGTGCCGAAGGTGTTTTAACCAACACGGCGATCGCGGGAGCCGCAAACCCTATCGCGATGGCAGAAGCGATGAAACACGCGGTGATCGCAGGGCGCATGAGCTATTTGGCGGGGCGTATTGCTAAACGCCCTTACGCTACGGCATCAAGCCCGATCGACGGACTGATCCAATTCTAACACCCACATGCCATGGCATGCGGGCTTAGGCTTCAAATTTTTGGCTGAGGTGGCTTAAAAGTAAAAGTTGCCCCATCCCTTCAAAAAATTTCTCAATCCCTTTTGCACCCGTTTCCATAGATTTTTCAAGTGCGCGCAAAAAAACGAGCTGCGACGTTTCGGAGCCTTGCATATAGAGCCCAATAAGCGTTTCGTAGGTAAAGGTCTGTACCTCGTCGTTGATGCTAAAATCGATCTCTGAAGCGGTATTTATCCCCGCATTGTAAAGGAGTTCCCTGCATTGTTGCTCTATCGTGTTCATTTGAAAAACTCCATGTAGAGGTTGACCATCACAACGACCATCGCCAAAGGGGTGACGTAGCGGAGGGTGAAATACCAAAGCTCGAAGGTAAAGCCCAAGTGGGGCTGCATCACCGAAGCTACGCGCGATTTCTCTACGGCAAACCCTATAAAAAGCGCCATGATAAGCCCGCCAAGCGGGAGCATGATCGATGCGGTTACAAAATCGATCCAGTCAAAGAGGCTTTTTGAACCCCACGTGAGATACTCTTTCGTCTCTTTGATGTTTGAGAGTATGACGACTACCCCCACAAGGTAGAAGAAAAGCCCCATCGAAAGGGAGGCTTTGAGGCGGCTCCACGAAAAACGGTCGATAAAATACTGCACCATAGGCTCGGTAAGAGAAACTGCGGAGGTGAGCCCCGCAAATGCAAGCGCAAGAAAGAACAAAACGGCAAAAAAGTTTCCTAAAACCCCCATCTCGAAAAACGCCGCAGGGAGCGAGATAAATACAAGCCCCGGACCTTTGGCGGGACCCGAACCGTATTCAAAAAGAAAGGTAAAAAGAACAAGCCCCGCCAAGATAGCTATAAAGGTGTCAAGAAATACCACCCAAAGGGTGTTTGTGACGATATTTGCGTTTTTCTCCATGGAAGCGGCGTAGGTCATAATGGCACCCATGCCAAGAGAGAGGGTGAAAAATGCATGCCCGACTGCCACCGCAAATGCGTTTGAGTCGATTTTCGAGAAGTCGCTTGTAAACATAAAGTCTACCGATTTTGCAAAGGTGTCGAGGGTGAGCGCATAGAGACACATGCCAAGAAGTATAAGGACAAGTGAGGGCATTAAAACGAGGTTGAGCTTTTCGATTCCCCCTTTGATGCCGCGGGTGAGAACGTAGGTGATGATACCAAAAGAGAGGGTGTGGTAGAAAAGCTGCGTCCAAAAACCTTGGTGCAACATGGCGCTAAAAACCGTTTCGGCTTCTTTGACGGAGGAGGGAAGCGTTGAGAGCGAGGTAGCGATATAGTGAAAAATCCACCCGATCACCACCGAATAAAACGTCATCACAAAAAGCCCCGCAAGCGCTTGAAACCCTCCGAACTTCCAAAGATGTTTCTTCGCGGGCGCGAGCTTTTCAAAGGAGCTTACCGTATCCATTCGCCCCATATAACCGATGAGCATCTCCGCCATCATCACCGAGACCCCTATGAGAACTACCGTTACCATATAGATAAGAACAAAAGCGCCTCCGCCGTATTCCCCCGTTATGTAAGGAAATTTCCATATATTCCCAAGCCCGACGGCGCTTCCCGCAGCCGCCAAAATAAATCCTATCCGTCCGAATCGTGCTATTTTCATACGCCCATCCCCCTTTACGTGAAAATATTATACTAAAAAACAAAAGAAATGCAAAAAGCTCTTGACATTATAAAAAGAATTGAATATAATTTCGCCTCATTAATCAGCTATGAGCTTTTTAATGAACAGGTCGGGGTGTAGCTCAGTATGGTTAGAGTACTT
>JAQUCZ010000137.1 GCA_028685945.1 Sulfurimonadaceae bacterium
TAGAGGTGATAAAACTCAACAAACTCTCCACTTTAGAGGAGATCACCGACTTTACCAAAGCGGGCGGGTTTTGTAAATCGTGCATCAAACCCGGGGGAAACGAGAAAAAAGACGTTTACCTTATAGACCTGCTTGTCGAGGTTTTGGGGCAAAGAGAAGCCCAAGAGCGCAGCCGCAAGATCATCGAAGCTAAAGGGGACGGAAGTTTCCTCTCTATGGGGCTTGTGCAAAAGATCAAAGCGGTTGAATCTATCTTGGAAGAGTATATCCGCCCCACGTTAAAAGCCGACGGCGGCAACGTCGAACTTATCGACATCCAAGAGAAAGAGGGTGTTTTTGAGGTGCTTATCAAATACCAAGGGGAGTGTATGAGCTGTTCTATGAACACCACTACCACTCTGGCGGGAATAGAAGATATGCTTACCTTCAAACTCAAAGCTCCCATAAAAGTGATCGTAACCTAATGCGCTACGCAACCAAAGAGGGGACGTTTGGGTACCTCAAACGTTTTAAAGATCATAGCAGAGATTTCTACCGTTACGACGGAGAGCGGTTTGTGTCAAGTTTGGGGCTGGGTACGTTTCGCAAAGAGCCTTACCGCGAGGAGAATTACACCATAAGCTACAAAGACGCGGTAAAAACGGCACTTCTAGGGGGCATAAACCTTATAGACACCGCGATAAACTACCGCTACCAAATGAGCGAGCGGGAGATAGGCGAGGCGCTTGGTGAGCTTTTTGCTTCCGGCATGTTGCGTCGCGATGAGGTGGTGCTAACAAGCAAAGCGGGTTTTTTGCCGCTCGATTTTCCTTTTCCTGCTAACCCCTATGAGTGGATAGAGGAACAGATCGTAGCAAAAAATCTTGCCGCCAAAGAGGATATCGTAGCGGATCAACATGCCATGACTCCCGAATTTTTGCGCTGGAGCCTTGAGCGTTCGCTTGAGAATTTGGGGGTTGATACGATCGACATCTTCTTCTTGCACAATCCCGAATTTCAGCTCGGATATATTTCGTACGAGAGTTTAAAAGAGCGGATCAAAGAGGCGTTTGAGATTTTTGAGACGTTTGTAAAAGAGGGAAAAATCCGCTGTTACGGGATCGCAAGCTGGAACGGCTTTTTGTATGAACCAAACCATACCGAATATATAAGCCTTGCCGACACGGTTGCCATAGCCGAGGAGGTCGGGGGCGCGAACCATCGTTTTAGTTACGTGCAAACCCCTTACAATCTCGTAAAAACCGATGCTCTCGTATACCCGAATCAAAAAAACAAAGAGGGAAAAATCGTCCCGTTTATGGCGGCAGCGGAGAGTTTCGGCTTAAAAATGATGGGCTCTTCATCGCTGTTGCAGATGAACCTTTTTAAGGGAAAATTCCATGAAAAAGTGGGTGCACTTTTGGGAACCGATGGACTCTCGGACGTTTTAAGTGCGTTGCAGTTTGCACGCAGTGCCAACGTCATGAGCGCCCTAGTGGGAGCGGCGGATGCGGCGCACGTGGAGCACAACCTGCTGCTTGCCAAAGTGCCCAACCCAAAACCGCATAATCTTAAACAACTTTTCGGAGGATCGGATGCTGTATGACGTCATAGTGGTAGGAAGCGGGATAGCGGGGCTTATGAGCGCCCTCCATGCCAAGAGGGCGGGGCTTAGCGTAGCCATGCTTACCAAAACTACGCCGTTTCGTTCTAGTTCGGCGGTTGCATCGGGCGGCATAAATGCGGTGTTTAGTGCGGAAGATTCTATCCAAAGCCATATAGAAGATACGTTGGCGGGCGGGGACGGGCTTGGCAACGTCGTGAGCGTTTCGCAGATGTGCGCCGAAGCGCCGAGCGTGATTGAGGAGCTTTTAGAGATGGGTGTGGAGTTTGCCTTCAACGAAGACGGCACCCCAAAACAGCGCCCTTTCGGCGGAGCCAGTAAAATCCGCACATGCTACAGCGCCGATAAAACTGGAGCGGCAATCACCCAAAAACTCTTTGCCGCCTGCCGCGAAGATGGGGTGGAGATATTTGCCAACCATATGTTGCTAAGTATCGCCAAATACAAAGAGCAGCTCTCGGGCGTAGTGGTGCTCAAGCGCTCCAATTCCCACGTTATCGCCATGGCATGTAAGTCGCTTATCTTGGCAGGGGGCGGTTATGCGGGGATCTACCGCGGGCATACCACCAACGCGCTAGAGAGTTCGGGGGACTTGCTTGCAATTGCTCACCGCGCGGGGCTGGTGCTAAGCAACCTTGAGTTTATGCAGTTTCACCCCACGACGCTTTCACACGGCGGCACCCTTATAAGCGAAGCGGCGCGCGGGGAGGGGGGCTATATAGTCGACGAAAACGGCGAGCGGTTTGTCGATGAACTCACCACCCGCGATAAACTCTCACGGGCTATTTTATTGCACCAAAAAGCGGGGCACAAGGTGTATCTTGATCTGCGCCATTTGGGCGCGGAGACGATAGATGCAAAACTTCCCTCCACCAAAAAAAGTGCGCTTAGCGGTGCGGGGGTGGATATAACTACGGAGCTTTTAGAGATCGCTCCCGCGGCGCACTATAGCATCGGGGGGATCTGGACGAGGGAAGATACGAGTACGAGCATGCCAAACATATTTGCCTGCGGCGAGTGTGCGGCAAACGGGGTACACGGAGCCAACCGCTTAGGGGGCAACTCCCTTTTGGAAGCGGCATATTTCGGCAAAGTAGCGGGGCAAGAAGCCGCAAGAAGTGCCAAAAAACGGGAATTTGCTCCCATAGATTATGCCTACGTCGAAAAAGAGATGCGCAAGGTGGAGCTTATCATCGGCGGGGAGAGCCTTTTTAACATCAACTCGATGCGCAAAAACCTAGGCGAAGAGCTTTTCCGCGATGCGGGGGTGTTTAGAAGCGAAGAGAGTCTCAGCAACGCTTTGGAGTATATCCACTACCTGATACAAAAGCAGTACGGCTTGCACTGCGTGAGCAAAGAGTACGCCAATAATGTCGAACTTTCGGCGATTTTGGAGTTTAAAAACGCTTTGCTTGTCGCGGAGATGGCAGTGATGTGCGCGCTCAAACGCAAAGAGAGCCGCGGGGTGCACTACAGAGAGGATCACCCGCAAAAAGATGAGCAACATTTCGGGCGTTCTTCGTATGTAAGTCCCTACGGAAGCGATTATTTCGACGTAACGTTCGGGGAGATACACAAAGGCGGGTTTATTTATAAACTCAAAAAGTTTTTTCACTTCGTGTAAGTGTTAAAACAGGCTAAAGCCTGTGTTACGAAGGCAAACACGTAACACGGACTTTAGTCCGTAAAAAAACAAAGGATGTAGCAATGGCAAAAGTGATGCTTAGAGAAAACGACGAGGGGAAAATCCTCTTTTACGTCGCAAAAAAAGATATGGAGGAGATCATAGAATCTCTTGAATTTGACACCGAAGCAAAATGGGGCGGCGAAGTAAACCTCACCAACGGCGATGTATGGTTCATAGAACCCCAACCAAAAAAACTTCCCGACGAAGTCAACGCAAAAATCATTTCCCGCGGCGACGCATAACTCTCTTGGCATGTATCAAAAACGTATGCCAAAGCACTTCCAAAGAATACTAAAGAACAATGTTGATGCGGCAAAAGTTGCAAAAAGAAAAAATTATTTTACATTTAGGCGGTATTCGCCTATAATAATAAAAATATTCTAGGAAACCGACGATGACGCAACAGCAAATGAGTAAGCTTTTAGATCTGCCGCAACGAACCTTAAGAGATTGGAAACATAGCAGAAATAGGCTCTATTCTCTCCTTTTGAATCTTGAATACGATGACGTGAAAACAAAAATAGGCATCGTTGATATCTCAGACACTATAGAGTTTGATCCTTCCCAGTTTTCCGTAAACCTTTTTTGGCAAACTAATACGACAAGCCGACAAAAAGTTTACGCAATAATCTCGAATTACCTTGGAACACTCAATCGTGAGGACATTAAGATACTTTGTCAAAAATTCGGAAAAAATATGGTCAAAGCGGTTCTTGAAGATAAATATAAAACGATGTATAAAAAAGGATTTCTTTCCACAAGCGGGATAGATATTCCGCTTTGTGGTCCCTATAATCAAAGTCCGATCTACAAAGAGATTCTAGGGATCATTAATGACCTCTAACGTTATCAATGCTTTAGACAAAATCAAAGATTTGCCGCTATTTAAAGAAGAACTTTATTTTACGGGCGGAACGGCGCTATCTTACTATATCAATCATAGAATTTCCGAAGATATCGACATAATTA
>JAQUCZ010000008.1 GCA_028685945.1 Sulfurimonadaceae bacterium
TTGCATCCTCTATTTTTTGCGCCAATTCGGGGTTCTTTTGCTTTTTTAGAGAAGATTTTTTCCACGTTATTTTTGCGCTTGCATATCCCAGAAGAAAAAACACTACATAAAAGAGATACTCTTTTTCAAATACAAATAGTGTCTCCTCCTGCGGCGGCGCATCTAAAAGTTCCTCTTTTGCAAACCCTTTTGTAACTTCCACCTCTATCGCTTCAAATACCAATGTGTGATGTTTTTGCGTTTTGGGATCGTACACGATCCACTCTTGCTTGGGAATCGTAAAATTTTTATCCGAAACCAACGCAAAAGCGTAGGTTTGACTCCCTTTATACCCATCTTGGGTCAGCGCAAGCTCGCTTTTTGGTTTTTGTGCAAACACCTCGACGTTTGCGATTTGAAATATAGGTGCAGACACAAGATGCAAACTCCCCTCCCCCTCAAACGTCGCCTCTACATGAAACGGCTCGTACGCCTGCAGCTTGGGTGTTTGGCTCTTGACGTGGAGCTTTATATCCCCGACCAAAGGGGTTTTGGCATCGTAAATAGCTATCTCGAGAGGTTTATGACGCTTGGCATGGAGGGTAAACTCCTCTTTTTGGGTGTTGTCTCTGCCGATCGTAACATTTTCGATCGACCTTTCGTTGGTTTTTTTCATCGTATAATCAAAGGCAAAAACCAATTTGCCGCTCTTTTTTGCAAACGCCACAAACTCGTAACTCACGACTCTTCGCCCCTCGATTATCGCATCGCGCTGGCTTAAAAGTTCGAGTCGGTAGCGCTCGTTCTCCCCCTCGGGGCTAAAGTCGATGCTATAAAGTTCTCCGCGATCTTCAAAGGTACAAAGATAGCGAAGATAGATCGCTTCGTTCATTGCGGCTTGCGTTTTATTGATCGCTGCTTCCCATTCGTATGCGCTCGCCCAAAGCGACACATGCCATACTACAAGCAAACATGCCAACGCCTTACCAAGGTTTTTTTTCATAGACCCCCCTTTTATTGATAAGCTCGTACTGTTTCGAGCTGAGTTTTGCTTTGCTTTGCGAGGTGCTAAAACGCTCCTGCGCCTGCGTTTTCTCTTTCATATCGCTTGCGCCGCTCTGCGAAGCGCCATCGCTTGGCATGTTGGAGCTGCCCCCCTCTTTTTTCTTTTTGGCACTCGAGCTCTCCTCTTGGGCGTTTTGTTTTTGCTCTTTGCTCTCTTGGCGCCCCGTGAGCATCCTCTGCTCCTCCCCTGCATCTTTTATAAAACGGTAATTTTCGTCCGCCTCTTTAGAGTAGCCAAGGGTAAGCGATTTCAGATAATACTCCCGCGCTTTTTCAAACTCTTTTAAGCGCACGTAGGTGTTTGCCACATTGTAAAAAACCTGCGACTTAAAAAGGGGATCGCTCGAGCGCACGCCTGTGTAGAGTTCCAAAGCTTTTTCGTACATGCCAAGCTTATAATAGCTGTTTGCAGCGTTAAAATACCCCTGCGGCGTAGGGAGTTTTTCATAAAAAAAGAGCGCTTGTTCATACGAGCCTTTTTTGTACGCTTCTTGCGCCAAACTCCCGTAAATCGATTCCAAAACACCCCCTTGAAGCTGCATGCCAAAGAGAAGTGCCGCCCAAACAAACACCTTGCGAACTCTGTATTTGAGGGTCGTAACGCTCACTAAAAAGACAAAAATAGCCGCCGCAACAAAATAATAAAACAGCTCTTTGTTCTGCGTTATCGTCGTTTTTGTTTTTTTATCCTCTTGCTTTTGGGCTTCGAGTGCCTCTGCAATCTCGCCGAAATCTTTCGTATAAACGCCCCCCGTGGCATGTGCCAAAAGGGCTATGGCATCGTTTTGGCGTGTAATGACGATATGCCCCGCTTCATCTTGGAGCAGCGATCCGTCTTGGAGTTCAAGGGTTCCCCCGCTTTGGCTTGCAACCATAAATACATTCACGATCAGGTCGTTTGCTTTTGCAAAACGGCTCTCTTTTTCGTAATTTAGCTCATCCCCTCCGTCGCTTAAAAGCACCACGCTCAGCGGTCTTGCTTTAGAGAGTTTACGTGCGAGTTCAAGCACGGGCATCAGCGCACTCGATTTGGTCAAAATCAACCTCTCATCGAGCGATTGCACAAGGTGCAAAAGCAGCGATCCGTCCTGCGTCATGGGGGAGAGGATAATCGCGTTGGAGCTAAACCCCAAAACGCCGAAACGTTTCTCTTTTTCATGTTTGACGTACGATTCTAAAACCTCTTTTGCCTTTGCAAGACGCGAGGGTGCAATATCTTTGGCATGCATCGAATAGGAGAGGTCGATCCCCAAAACCACGTCGTGCAAATAGTGTTCGTTTTCGATCGGCTCTTGTTCGATAACGGGGCGCATCAATGCAAAAACAATGAAAATATACGTGAGGCAATACCCCAAAAAAGTAAAACTCCCCTTTTGTACCCGCAATAAAAACGGAACAAGCAACGCTAAAAGCAAGATATATTCAAAAGCTATAAAATGCATCGCTGCCTCTCTTTGTAGAACAGATAGAGCAAAAACGCACATGCCGCAAAAAGAAGAAAGGGGTAAAGGTACTCTTTTTGCAAAAGCGCGCTTGAGCGGATAGCGGAGGATTCCAAAGCGTCTATTTTCTCATAGATTGCCTGAAGCTCCTTCGCCGAGGTTGCGTAAAAAAAGAGCCCCTGCGTATCGGCGGCTATTTTTTCAAGCAAAGCGCTATCGGCTTCCCCCTCTTTTCCGATACCGATCGTGTAGATTTTCACCCCGGCTTCTTTGGCATGTGCCACCGCTTCTTTGGGGGCGATCGAACCGCCGTTGTGCTCGCCGTCGGTTAAGAGTATCAACACTTTTTCTTTGGCATGTGAACGCTCAAACGCACGCACCCCCATAAAGATCGCTTCGCCGATGGCGGTGTTTTGCCCTGCCATCCCTTGGGTAAGCAGATCGATCATCTCGGCAACCACCTCTTTTTCATACGTAACGGGAGAGGCAATAAAAGCAAAATCCCCGAAAATTACGATACCTATATTATCCCCCGTTCTTTGAAGCACAAAATCTTTGGCAATATATTTGGTGATCTCAAAACGGCTCAGCCTGCGCGCATTCTCCTCTTGAGGGGCAAGATCAAACGCTTCCTCCCCTGCAAACCCCGAAGAGTTCATCGAACCGCTTGCATCGATCGCCAAGACGATCTCTTTGCCGCTTCGATTAAAAGGGTTGTCGCTATCAAAAACAACGGGGGAACAAAGCGCCCCCACCGCCGCAACCAAAAACGCAATACGCACGATCCGCTCCAAAGGGATATAACGCTTATTAGCACGCAAAAAATGCAAATGCACGAAGTATTGCGTTTTGGCGACCTCTTTGCACCGATAAAGGCAAAACAGAAGCGGCACGAGAAGCAAAATAAGGTAAGGATATTCAAAACTATAGCTATTCATAACGATAATTCTATCTCATTTGGCGTCACTCCGTGAGTATTTTTATCAAATTTTTAAAAATTTTGCATTTTTTGCACAAAAACTCTTGACATCATTTTCGTTTTTGCCTATAATTCCCGTCCACAAACACAGAGAACACAAAAATCTCGGTTTGTATGTCTCGCTAGCTCAGTTGGTAGAGCACGTCACTTTTAATGATGTGGCCGATGGTTCGAGTCCATCGCGGGACACCACGTAATACTTTTTTTAAAGATGGCCCCATCGTCTAGCGGTCAGGATCCATGGTTTTCATCCATGTTACCGGAGTTCGAGTCTCCGTGGGGTCACCATCTTTTTTCTCCCTTTACAAAAACAAATCAATCAAAAATCACTCTTTCAATCGAAAATCTATCGGTACGCTTAGTACGATCTCCTCTTGAGGTTGCGGAAATTTTTCGCTTAACTCTTCGAGAGTTTTCACGGCGGCACGCGATAAAATCTCATACTCCGATGCGACCACTTCAATATCGCGCACTTTTGCCTCTTTCGTCAAACGAAACCGCACCGTAACCTCCCCCTGAATCATCCGCTTTCTGGCACTTCTAGGGTAATATAAATGCTCTTGTAAAAGGCGTACGATCTCTTCTAGGTGCATCTGCATATAGCGATCGCTTTGTATCTCTTTGGCATGTTGCACATTTTCCTCTTGTTCCAAAACCGCCTTATTTTCTCCAACCGCGCTTTGGTTTGCCTCTTGCACGTTTTGTTCTGCTAGAGCCTCTTGAACAACTGCGCTCTCTTTAAGGGGTTCGGTCTGTTTTTGGGTCGTTTGGGGTTCTGCTTCTGCAGCTTGCGGCTCCTCTTTGAGAATCGGCAATGCCTCTTTGGGAAGTGCGACGCTTTTTTTCGGTAAAAGTTTTGGAGATTGTATCGGTTCGCTTTTTTGTATCTGCTGCTTCGGTGTTGCGCTCTGTTGAGGCTTTTGCACTTGGATTTGTGCGAGCGAAATGCAAATGGAGGGTGCCTCTTTAGGCGGTTGCACCTTTTGTTCGGAAAACATGAACAACAAAAGCACTCCTACCCCAAGATGCACGAGCAAAGAAAAAGTAAACGAGGTCGTATGGCGAATCATAAAAGCAATACTAGCCGACTCTCGCTAAAAGAGGAGTAAAACTAGATAGCGCGTTTAAATTCGGGATACGCTTCCACCCCGCATTCACGAATATCCATCCCCTCAAGCTGTGCATCGTTGCTTGCACGAAAACGTATTATTTTATTGATCGAAAAAAGTACCCCGTAGGAGATACCAAACACGAATACCCCTACGATTGCCACCCCTTTGAGCTGCTCAAGAAAAGAGACGTCGGCTACAAAAATCCCCACTGCCAAGGTTCCCCAAATGCCGTTTACAAGGTGCACCGAAAGCGCACCGACGGGATCGTCGAGTTGCAATTTATCGAACAAAGGAACGGCAACGACCACTAACGCGCCTCCGATGCCGCCGATGAGCAAAGGCACGTACATGCCATAAAGATCGGGTCCTGCCGTTATAGCCACAAGCCCGCCCAAAGCACCGTTTAAGATCATGGTAATATCAAAAAGTTTGTAGCGCACATACATCAAAATACCTGCGACAATCGCGCCTGCAAGACCTGCGGTATTGGTGTTCATAATCGTTTTGGCAACGGTATTTGCATTCTCAACGCTCGATATGCCTCCCACGCTGCCGCCGTTAAAACCAAACCACCCGATCCAAAGCAAAAACGCTCCAAGCACCACGAGGGGAATATTGGATGCGGGGATCACTTTTATCATTCCGTTGGCATAACGTCCTTTTCTTGCACCCACGATTAAAATCGCCGCCAAAAGCGCCCATCCCCCCGTGGAGTGGATCACCGTAGAACCCGCCAAATCGTGCATATCTATGTCAAGAAACGTTCCCGCCAAAAAGTCGCTTCCCCAGCTTACGTTTACGACCAAAGGGTAGATCGCTCCCCCCATAATGAGAGCAAAAAGGCTCAAAGGGATGATACGCACACGCTCCCCCACCCCGCCGCTCATAATATTGATCGTTTTACCCACGAATGCCATTTGAAACAAAAATGCCGCCCAGATACTCATGGAACTGTTTTCAAAAGCGCCGAAAGCTATTTGATAACCGATCAGCAAAAACGCAAACGAAGCAACCGCATAGATCATCACGTTGATGGTCAAAACCGAGGTGACGTTTTTTGTTCGCACCAATCCCGCTTCGAGCATCGCAAATCCCGGAACCATAAAAATAATCAGCACCATAGCAAAAAGTGCAAAAAACGTATCGATAATATATTTGAAATCCGCTTCTATCACGCAAAACCCCTTTTTTGTATTTGAAAAGGAATTATAGAGAACAAAATTGTCGGTGTGTGAAGGTTTATGATTAATTTTTAAGCAGCAATGAGAGAAAAAAAGATGCAACATGCCAAAGATTTGGCATGTCGGAATAAGAGAGAAACATACACGGCACATTTCAAAAATGAAAGTTGCCTGTTTTCTCCCGTATCAAAAAGATACGGGTAACTTTAGGGGGTTATAGGGACAATTTGTCCCTGCCGCTTTATGGGCTTCGCGCATAAAGTGTATAAAATTAGACTTCTTTCATAACCTAGTTTTGAAAGAAGTCGTCTTGCTTCAAAGAAGCAAGCTTTAGTCGCCATAGCGGCGTAAGCGTAGCTTAACGGACTTGTTCGTTAAGCGTTTCAAATTGAGTTATGAAATAACTATATTATATAGCCTCGCTATCGGTCTCGCCCGTACGGATACGGATGATCTTGTCGATATCGCTTACGAAGATTTTTCCGTCTCCGATTTTGCCCGTTCTTGCCGCTTCGACAATCGTGTTGGTCACTTGATCCACGCTTGCGTCCTCTACGATCATCTCTAATTTGATCTTGGGTAAAAAGTCGACCACGTACTCCGCACCGCGATAAAGTTCGCTATGCCCTTTTTGGCGTCCGTACCCTTTTACCTCGCTCACCGTCATCCCCGTGATGCCGATCTCTGCGAGTGCATCTTTTACATCTTCTAGTTTAAATGGTTTGATAACCGCTTCTACTTTTTTCATCGTAAATCTCCGTAAATTATTTTCAAATTGTATCTATATTCAGGGTGAAAATCAACTTTTACAAGTTGAGACCTTTTTCACCGTGTACCGCTTCGTCAAGCCCTTTTGTTTCCGTTTCCTCATCGACTCTGCCCCCTTTAGTAAGTGCCGAAGCGATAAAGTATACGATCACCGTTCCTACCAAAGTAAAGAGTCCTACAACCGCTACCGATTCAAGTTGTACCAAGAATTGTCCCATTCTATCACCCGAAGCTTTAAGCGGACCGTCCCATAAAAGGTCTTGATCGTTGAGTGCGAACAATCCCGTTGCCAATGCGCCCCAAAGACCTGCCAAAAAGTGGATACCAAACGCATCCAACGAATCGTCGTACCCGAGTTTTTTCTTGAGTACCGCTACCCCGAAGAACCCGATCACCGAACCTACCGAACCGATGATGATCGCACCGCTGACATCCACGAATCCCGCTGCCGGAGTGATAGCTACAAGACCCGCTACAACCCCTGAAGCTGCACCCAAGAGTGTCGGTTTTTTAAACACTACCCATTCGATTACGATCCAAGTTACCGCAGCTACCGCCGTTGCAAGCGTCGTCGTTAAGTATGCAAGACCCGCTATAGAGTTTGCACCGAATGCAGATCCGCCGTTAAATCCGTACCATCCGAACCATAAAAGTGCCGCACCAAGAGCCGTAAGCATTACGTTCATAGGTTTCATCGCCACCTTCGGGTATCCTGCACGTTTTCCGACAAGATATGCCAACACCAAACCTGCCAAACCGCCGTTCATATGAACAACCGTTCCACCTGCAAAATCAAGTGCTCCCGCATCGAATAAAAGCGCACCGTCACCGCCCCATACCATATGCGTAATCGGCGCATACACCACGATCGTCCAAAGAGCCACGAAAATCAGCCATGTGGAGAACTTGATTCTCTCGATCACCGACCCGCTTGCGATCGCTACCGTGATCGCCGCAAATGTCCCTTGGAATACCACAAATACGTACGTAGGGTAAGAACCGCTTAGATCCGTCCACTTAATGTCGTTTAAAAACATATTGCCAAAACCGCCCATAAAGCTTTGTAAGGCGCCGCCGTTTCCGAATGCTACCGAATATCCTGCAACGATCCATGCCAAAAAGCCCACCGCAAATGCACCTAGAACCATCGCATAGGTATTGAGTACGTTTTTAGAGCGCGTCATCCCTGCATAAAAAAGCGCCAACCCCGCAGGCGTCATTAAAAACACCAACGCTGCAGACATCATCATCCACGCCGTGTCACCGCTATCGAGCGTATCTTCGGCACATGCCAAAGAGGGCAGAAGCATTAAAGCCAACCAAAACCATTTTTTCATCGTGTATCCTTCATCGTCCCCGTCTTGCGAGGAAGTTATTTACGGCAAAAAGTATAACATCAACAAGCCATTCGAATAGGCAATATTGTGATTAATTTTTAATCAACACACAAACTCTCCCTTTGCGACTGATAGAAAAGACACCGCCTAGGAGTTCCGATGTAAATATACGACAATATTGATTCGATTACGCAAAGCTTAAGAGAGTTTTCGATATTATCGGTAAATTTTATTTTTTAAAAACTAGGTGTACTATATGAGCGATTTGTTAAACAACGAAGATATCCAAACCATAAATATCGAAGAAACGCTTCAGAGCAGTTATCTTGACTACTCCATGAGCGTTATAGTAGGTCGTGCGCTTCCCGACGTGCGCGACGGACTCAAACCCGTCCATAGAAGAATCCTCTACGCAATGGACAAACTCAGCCTCTCCTACGGCTCAAAATACAAAAAATCGGCACGTATCGTCGGTGACGTAATCGGGCAGTACCACCCCCACGGCGATACGGCGGTTTACGATGCACTCGTACGTATGGCGCAAGATTTCTCGATGCGTATGACGCTTGTAGACGGGCAAGGAAACTTCGGTTCCATCGACGGCGACAACGCTGCAGCAATGCGTTATACCGAAGCAAGAATGACTAAGTACGCGGGCGAACTTCTTAAAGACTTAGAAAAAAATACCGTCAACATGATCGACAACTACGATGCGACGACAAAAGAACCCGACGTTATGCCTACACGCGTACCTAACCTTCTTATCAACGGATCAAGCGGGATCGCCGTAGGTATGGCAACCAATATTCCGCCCCACAACCCTACCGAAGTTTTAAGTGCGCTCAAAGCACTTTTGGCAAATCCCGACATCACTCTGGGCGAACTTATGGAGCATATTCCCGCACCCGATTTCCCGACGGGGGGAACCATTTTCGGAAAAAAAGGGATTATGGATGCGTATGAGAGCGGTCGCGGACGTATCAAAGTTCGTGCAAAAACCCATATAGAGAAAAAAGCAAATAAAGAGATTATCGTTATAGACGAATTGCCTTACCAAGTCAACAAAGCACGTCTTATCGAAGCGATCGCAAACCTTGTAAAAGACAAAATGATCGAGGGGATCTCCGAGATCCGCGACGAATCGGATCGCGAAGGGATCCGTGTCGTCATCGAGCTCAAACGCGATGCTATGAGCGAAATCGTACTCAACAACCTCTTTAAACAAACAAGCATGCAAACCACGTTCGGTATCATCATGCTATCTATATTAAATCAAGAACCGAGAATTTTCGGCATTATCGACATCTTAAAACATTTCATCAACCACCGAAAAACTATTATTATCCGCCGCACCATTTTCGATTTGGAAAAAGCAAAAGCACGCGCACACATCTTAGAGGGTCTTAAAAAAGCGCTTGATATTATCGACGAGATCATCCGCGTTATCAAATCAAGCAAAACAATCGAAGAAGCTCGCGATAATTTGGTCAGCGAATTCGATTTTACCGTTATTCAGGCACAAAGCATCGTCGATATGCGTCTTGGACGTTTAACGGGCTTAGAACGCGAAAAAATCGAAAACGAACTCTTAGAACTTATGAAACTGATCGCTTATTTGGAATCGATCCTTAAAAGCGAAGAGGTGTTGCATAAAATCATCGACGAAGAGTTTGACGAAATTTTGGCAACCTACCCCGAAAAAAGAAAAACGGAAGTTGAAGACGATTACGACGATATAGACGTCGAAGATCTTATCCCTAACGAGCCGATGGTGGTTACGATCACCCATAGAGGCTACATCAAACGCGTTCCGTTGATTAATTATGAAAAACAACGCCGCGGGGGCAAAGGAAAAACTGCCGTAACGGTCTATGAAGACGACTTTATAGAACGCTTCTTTACGTGCAACACCCACGACACCCTCCTTTTCGTCACCGATCGCGGGCAGCTTCACTGGCTCAAAGTGTATAAAATCCCCGAAGGAAGCAGAACGGCAAAAGGAAAAGCGGTTGTTAACCTCTTAAATCTCGTAGCCGACGAAAAGATCCGTTCTATCATCCCGACGACCGACTTTAACGACGAAAAATCGCTTGTATTCTTTACCCAAAAAGGGATCGTCAAACGTACAAATCTCAGCGAGTACTCCAATATAAGAAGCAACGGGGTACGCGCAATCGTTCTTGACGACGACGATACGCTCATCACCGCAAGAATCGCCGAGGCAGATACGAAATATCTCTTTATCGTGACAAAACTTGCACAGTGTATCAAATTCGATATCGAAAAAACCCGTGATCAAGGAAGAAGCACGAGAGGGGTTCGCGGTATTAAATTTAAATACGATAGCGACGAAGTGGTAGATGCCAACATCATCCGCGACGACGAGCAAGAGATACTTATCGTGAGCGAAAAAGGGATCGGAAAACGCACATCCGCAGGGGAATACCGCCTCACGAACCGCGGCGGTTCAGGTGTTATAGCGATGAAAATGACCGCAAAAACGGGACAATTCGTCGTAGGTTGTCTCATGGTCGATGAAACGATGGATCTAATGGCGCTCACAAAAGCGGGCAAGATGATCCGCGTCGATATGCAAACCATCTCAAAATCAAGCCGTAACACAAGCGGCGTGTATATCGTTAAAGGGGATGACGTCGTTTCTATCTCGAGATGCCCTAAAGAGGAAGAGGGAGACGAAGATAGTGAGTTTGAAGGGGAAGAAAATTCCACATTAGATTTGGAATAGTATTTGCTTTATCCCTTGCATCATACTATGTCAAGGGATAACACCATGAAACATTCACTGCTTTTGGCAGCGCTTTTAACTGCATCTACAATATATGCTCAAGAGGGCGAAACTGCAACGACAACTTTAGTACCAACGCCTAGCCATATCGTTATTGAGTGTAAATCGCAAGAATGTGTGCAGCAAGCACAAGAGACTCTTAAATCTAATGCTAAAGCTTCGGAAGAAGAAGTTTTAGCACCTAATAAAGAGGTTCGCATTAGCGTCGTCGGTCAAGGCGTTGCACCGATGAATACGATCTCCCCTGCACAAGCTTACGCGCTGGCAAAACGCGCAGCAGTTGCAGATGCGTACAGATTAATTGCCGAAAAAGTCAAAGGGGTGAGAGTCGACGGACAAGACTTGATCCAAAATATGATGGTTAAACGCTCTTCTATCCGTACATCCGTCGATGCAATGATTAGAGACGCCAATATCGTAGAAACCATATTTAAAGAAGGTCTATGCGAAGTAGAAATGGAGATCGTCCTTTCATACGCTCAATTTGTACAACAATAATTGTAAGTTCTTTGTCATTTTTAAATGCGCAAGAGTACCTTATCTCCTACCGTTATGTCGCCAAAAACGCTTTAAGCTATAACGAGTCGTTTCACGTTTCACATGCCATGACACAATGCGGTTCGCAAAGTTACGAACCGCTCATTTTAGAAAATACCGATAACAATAATCTTAAAGCTACCCTTCTTAAAAACTTCGATCTTTTTTTCGATTATGCCAAAAAGCTTGGACTTCATGTTCGGCATGAAGAGCATACTCTCAATCATCAAAGCAGTGCATTCACAACTCTTACATTAAAAACAACATGCTTCAAAGTCGAATTTAATGATAGTTTCGTTATCATCCAAGCTCTAAAATAAAGGTAGTATTGCCTTAAAAACGGGGTTTTCAAGTGAAGATAGCAATAGTCGAAGACGATATCAATATGCGAAAATCTCTTGAGATCGCCATGGGTGATTTTAACGAGTTTGAAATTAAAACATTTAAAAATGCCAAAGATGCACTCAAGCAGCTTGATGAGAGTTTTGAGTTGGTTATCACCGACATCAACATGCCGGGGATGGACGGTATAGAGTTTGTCAAAACCCTCAACGGCCGCTACGAAGTGATTATAATGACCGGAAATGCAACATTGCAGCGTGCAATCGATTCGATCCATTTGGGGGTGAAAGATTTTCTTTTAAAACCTTTTGAGATCGACACGCTCGTAGATGCCATCAAACGGCAAAGCAAAATCCAAAAAGCCAAACAAAAACTACCGCCCCAAACAACCCGACAAACAACTTGCGACGAAGGTTTTTTAGGCACCTCGAAAGCTTTGGAACACGTCTTGGCTATCGCCAAAAAAGCTTCCAAAACCGATGCAAGCATTTTGCTTCTGGGGGAGAGCGGCGTCGGCAAAGAGGTGTTTGCCAATTTTATACATGCCAACTCGCTGCGCTCACAGAAACCTTTTATCGCCATCAATATGGCGGCGATCCCGGAAAACCTCATAGAAAGTGAGCTTTTCGGCTTTGAGAAAGGAGCATTTACCGATGCTACCGAAGCAAAAGCGGGGCAATTCGAACTTGCCAACGGGGGCACTTTGTTTCTTGACGAGATAGCCGAGATGCCCTATGCTTTGCAAGCAAAACTTTTGCGCGCGCTTCAAGAGAGGGAGATTCGCCGTCTAGGTTCCTCCAAACCTCTCAAAATCGATATCAGAATCGTTGCGGCAACCAATGCAAATTTAGAAGAAAAAATCAAAAACGGGGAGTTTCGGGAAGATCTTTATTACCGTTTGAACACGATTCCGCTAAAAATTCCACCTTTATGTGAAAGAAAAGATGAAATTTTGCAAATTGCAGATAAAATTCTGATTCAAAATTGTACCAAATACGGATTTGAGCAAAAACATTTTTCCAAAGAAGCACAAGAGCAGCTTTTGGCATACAACTGGCCGGGAAATATCAGGGAGCTTCTCTCCGTGGTCGAGCGCGCCGTGATACTGAGTGAAACCGATACTATCACCCCCGAAGCGCTCTTTTTAGAGCCAAGAGGGTTGCGTAAGCCTAAAGATATCCATGCCATGGAAAAAGAACTGATTCAAGAGGTTTTGGCGTCGCACGAGGGAGATCTCGCAAATGCGTCAAAGGTGCTCGGCATGAGCCAAGAGAATTTACAAACAAAAATAAATACGTACAATCTATAAGGAGCAAACTGTGTCAAAAAAATATAACGTAGCGGTAGTCGGAGCAAACGGAGCCGTAGGTGAAGAGATTTTAGCTATTTTAACGGAAGTTGATTTTCCTATCAACAAATTGGTTCCCCTTGCAAGCTCAAGAAGTGCAGGTAAAACGGTAGAGTTTAACGGCAAAGAGGTAGTGATTAAAGAGCTTACCCACACGGTTTTTAAAGAAGAGGAAATTGAGATCGCTCTCTTTAGTGCAGGCGGCAGCGTGAGTGCGGAGTTTGCTCCTGCAGCGGTAGAAGCGGGTGCGGTGGTGATCGACAACACCTCCCACTTTAGAATGGATAAAAACACTCCTCTCGTCGTTCCCGAGGTAAACCCCGAAGATATTGCAAAATGGACCGATACGGGGATCATTGCAAACCCTAACTGCTCCACCATCCAAATGGTGCAAGCACTCAAGCCGCTTGATGTGGCCTACGATCTCAAACGGGTCGATATCGCAACCTACCAAGCTACTTCGGGTGCAGGTAAAACGGCAATGGAGGAGCTTGTAACGCAGATGCAAAGTTTCTTCGCATTTAAACTCGACGAAATAGAGCCTAAAGCGTTCCCGCACCAAATCGCGTTGAATGTTATCCCTCAAATTGACAAGTTTACCGATAACGGTTATACGAAAGAGGAGATGAAAATGGTCAACGAAACAACCAAAATCATGCACAAACAGCTTGAAGTAAGTGCAACGTGCGTACGTGTTCCTACCCTTCGCGGGCATGCCGAAGCGGTTACCCTCACTTTCGGCCGCGACGTCGATGCAGCAGAAGCACGCAACATCCTCTCCCGTTCGGAGAACATCGTGGTACTCGATGAGCCTTCACAAAGTCTCTACCCTATGCCGGCTACGGCGTTTGGACGCAACGAAACTTTTGTCGGGCGTATCAGAAACGATAACTTTAGAAAAAACATGATCCATATGTTTATCGTAGCCGACAACCTCCGTGTCGGTGCCGCGACAAACGCAGTGCGCATTGCCCAAAAATGGGTAGCAATGCAAGGGGAATAAGATGCTGGAGAGGATCTTTGAAAACTCCCTTTGGAGCTCCCGTTTTATTATTATTCTCGCGGTTGTTTTCGGACTTGTAGGAGCAGTTTTACTTTTCGTGGTTGCAAGTTTTGACATTTACGAAACGGCAAAATACGTCATCAACACCTACCTCACCCACGCACACCCCGAGCACTTCCATGAAGAGGTGGTCGGCGGTATCATCGGTGCGGTCGATCTTTACCTCATCGGCGTGGTGATGCTGATCTTTTCGTTCGGTCTTTACGAGCTTTTTATCTCCGACCTTGATCCTGCAAAGCAATGCGACGTAAGCGGAGAAAACGGTTCTGAAGATTGCGAAAACCAGCTTTTGGCGGTTCATTCACTCGATCAGCTCAAAGACAAAATCTCAAAAGTGATCGTCATGGTGCTCGTGGTCGGTTTTTTCCAAAAAGTCGGACACACCAACTACGAAAGTGCGCTTGATATGCTCTATTTGGCGCTCTCTATCACTGCCGTTGCCGTCGGTCTTTACTTTCTAAGCAAAGTCGGCAAAGGACATCACTAAAACTATCTCCATGCCATAGCCTTGGCATGTAGTAAAAATAAAAGGAAAAAAATGGGAAAAATATTCGTAGATGCATGTTTTGGGAAAGAGACGCCTTATACACCCGTGTGGATGATGCGCCAAGCGGGGCGTTATTTGCCGGAGTATATGGAAGTAAGAAAACAAGCAGGCAACTTTTTAAACCTCTGCCATAACCCGAAACTAGCGGCGGAAGTAACACTTCAGCCGCTTGATATCGTGGGCGTCGATGCAGCGATCCTTTTTAGCGATATCCTCGTCGTCCCCAACGAGATGGGGATGAAACTCGATTTTATCAAGGGGGAAGGTCCCGTATTTGAAAAACCGATTGCAACCGAAGCGGACGTCGATGCGCTTTTAGGGGGCGAAGAAGCGGCAGATAAACTTACCTACGTTTATGAAACGATCAAAATTCTGCGCCGAGAACTTGATGCAAGAGGCGACGAAAAAGCACTTATCGGATTTACGGGTGCGCCGTGGACGCTTGCGACGTATATGATCGAAGGGCAAGGGACGAAAACCTACAATATTTGTAAAAAAATGATCTACTCCAACCCTGCACTCATGCACAAAATTCTTGCAAAAGTCACCGAAGTGGTGAAGCTTTATATGGAAAAACAGATCCAATCGGGCGTAGACGTCGTGCAAATCTTCGATAGCTGGGCAGCGGCGATCGAGCCGGGCAAATACGACGAATTTTCTTGGAAATATATGGTCGAGATCGCAGAATACCTCAAAGCAAAATACCCGCATATCCCTGTAATAATGTTTCCAAAAGGGATCCCCGCATTTTTAGACAAAGTGTACGGAAACTTCGATGTTTTCGGCGTAGATTGGTCGACCCCTATGGCATTTGCAAAAGCAAGACTGGGGGATCGCTACGTACTCCAAGGAAATATGGAGCCGTGCCGCCTGTACTCCAAAGAGGCAACCACGCAATGTGTCGAAGTGATCCAAGAGACGATGCAGGGCAAACGCCACATTTTCAACCTCGGTCACGGAATACTCCCCGACGTTCCCGTGGAAAACGCTATCCACTTCGTCAACGAGTGCCACAGAGTCAGCAAAAAATAACCCGCATGCCAAGAACTCTTGGCATGTGCCACAAATCTTTCTATAAGGAAGTGCCATGCATACGATCTTTGGACCCATCAATTCACGCCGTTTCGGCGTCTCTTTAGGTATAGACCTCTCCCCGAGTAAAAAACAGTGCAATTTTGACTGCCTCTACTGCGAACTCGCCCCCATGAAGGCGATCGACGCACAAAGCGACGTAGTGAGCGTAGAGACGATTATCGAAGAACTTAAAACACATCTGCACGATAAAATCGACGTCATCACGATCACCGCAAACGGAGAACCGACCCTCTACCCGCATCTTGCAGAGCTTATCGATGCAATCAACAAGATTAAAAACTCCACCCAGACCCTGATCCTCTCCAACAGTGCTTCGCTCAGCGATCCGCGTGTTTTCAATGCACTGTTACAACTCGATCAAGTCAAACTCTCTCTTGATGCCGTCTCGCCCGACGTGTTTAAAAAGATCGACCGCCCCCACCCTTCGATCCATATCGAAGAGATCGTAAAGAACGTCATAGCTTTTAGCAAAGCCTTTAACGGCAAGCTTTTTATCGAAGTGCTTTTAGTTAAAAACGTCAACGACTCCCATGAAGAGGTTGCTAAAATCAACGAGGTCTTACAACAGATCAAAGCCACCCGCATCGACATCGGCACGATCGACCGCCCCCCTGCGTACAACGTCGAGCCGCTTAGCCATAAAGAACTCCACGATATCGCGCTTCTATTTGATCCCTCTTTGCACGTGCATATCGTCCAAAGAAAAAGCGAAAAACCGACCCATGCAAGCTACGACGACGAGGAGATCATCAACACCCTTGATAAACGTGCCCTAACAAAAGAGGATATAGAACTTCTCTTTGACGAGCCGAGCAAAGCACGCCTTGAAACGCTTATAAAAGAGGGAAAAATCCTTACGAGAACCGTCTCGAACGTCACTTTTCTCGTGCCGCATGCCAACATCCATAGAAAAAAAGGAAAATAGCCGAAAAAGCTTGACTTTCTTGGCATGCTTCTGTATAATTTCGGCTCCAATCAACATTCCGGATTAGCTCAGCGGTAGAGTAGGTGACTGTTAATCACTTGGCCACTGGTTCGAATCCAGTATCCGGAGCCACTTTTTCACTCTTCCTAACAAACACTTTTGTAATCATCTTTTTTTACGACCCTCCGATATATTTTACGCTTGAATGATTTTTAAATTTTTAAGATTCTTTATTTAAAACAACTGCTATAATTTTCGATCATTAAGACAATGATTTCAACACAAAGAGGCCACATGCCAAAGAGTTCTACTCCGACTTACTTTGATGCGATCGGCAACCTTTTAGAACTCAACGGAATCATTGACAAACACATACTGCTTAGCTGTTCCGATCTGGCGGGCAACATCACCTATATCACGCAGGCGTACCTTGACTTTACGGGGTATGCACGCGAAGATGTAGTGGGTAAAAACCATAGTATCTTCAAACACCCCAATATCGATCAAGAGCAAATTGCCACCCTTTGGAAAACCATTAAAGCGGACAAAACTTACGTCGGAGAGCTGCAAAACAAAAACAAAGCGGGGATCACCCACTGGATCAAAGTCACGATCGAGCCCCTTTTTAACGCAGAGGGGAAAAAAATAGGCTACTGCGCGGTGCGTGAAGATATTAGCGACAGAAAATCGCTTGAGGCGTGGAGCAAAACCGACGTCGTCACCGAACTTTACAACCGACGCTATTTCAACGAAATTTTTGAGAGTGTTTTTTTACATGCCAAGGAGAAACAAGCAACCATCGGATTTCTCCTTTTCGATATAGATTATTTTGATGCATACAACCTTTTTTACACCTACCAAAGGGGCGATGTTCTCCTCTTTAAAATCGCAAATATGCTCCGTGATATTCCTTGCGATAAGAAAAACTACCTCTTTCGTTTAGGGGGCGGAGAGTTTGGAATACTTATAGAAGATATTACGGAAGCGGAACTTGAAGCGTACGTGAAAAATCTCCAAAGACTAATAGCCGAGCTGAAGATCGAACATGCCACAAGCAAGATATCCGAGTATGTGACCGTTTCCATCGGCGCTACTAGCGTCTCTTTGAAAAACGGGCGCTATACACTCCACGATATCTACAATATCGCCGATCAAAATCTCTTTTTGGCAAAGCAAAGCGGACGCAATGCTCTAAAACTCAGCACCCATCTGACGAAATCTTCCGAGCTTGCCGAGATAGACATCACCACCCAGCTTCCCACCCGCGTCATACTCAACGCCGACCTCGCAGCGCTGCAAGAGGATGCGATGCTGATTCTGCTTTTTATCAACGACTTTAGTCACTACCACGAACATTACGGCAACGATTTTATCGATAATCTTCTCGTGCAAAAAGCAAAAATTCTCAGACAATTTTTTGCACACGAG
>JAQUCZ010000138.1 GCA_028685945.1 Sulfurimonadaceae bacterium
CTTGTTTTTTCGCTGCCGAGTTTTCCCGAAGCGATGTAAAAGATCGTCGTTGCCACGCTTTGCCCCAATACCGCAAGGTAGATCAGCGCGAACCAAAACGTCGCATCTTCATCAAAAACCCCTAAAAGATTTGATTGCATGCCATAGAAAAAAGTGGCAACCGTAGCAACGAGCGAGATAAAAAACGAGTAGTGGACGGGATGGATATGGGTTTGGGAGTATTGCGATAGCATCGTCACGCCCGCCCAAAGCACGGCACAAAGTAAAAAGAAAAGGTTGGCACCCTCTATAAATCTTTCAAGATGGTGCAACTCAAGCATCACGCCGCCGCCGATCACCCCTATAAAAAGCCCGAAATATTGGATATTGCGTAATCTTTTTCTAAATACGAGTGCCACGAGCAAAAAGGTCATTACGGGGCTGAGCGTGGTGATGATAACCCCCGCCGAGCCTGCAAGCCCGTACTTGACTCCGTAGTAGGAGGAGACCATAAAACCGATGTTTAAAACCGAACTTCCCAAAATAAACTTCAAACTTGATTTGCCGAGTTTGATGGGCTGTTTTATAAAATAAAGAATCGGTAAAAAGGAGAGGCTCATAATAAAAAAGCGCCAAAAAACGATCACCTCCATCGGCTGATTTTGGGTGATTACTTTCAGCGCACTCCAACCCCCGCCCCACAGCAGCATCGCCAGAATCAAATAATAATGGTAAGGGATCTTTGGCATGTAGGATTAGGAGCGTTGTTTTTCGGAGTGATCGACGATCTTGGCTACGACGAGGTCGGAGGTGACGTTGAGCGACGTGCGGCACATATCCAAGATGCGATCGACCGCGATGATGAGCGCAATATACTCAAGCGGCAAAGAGAGTTGGTTGAGAATCACCACCATCATCACAAGTGAAGCGCTCGGCAAAGCCGCTACCCCTACGCTAAGCGAAACGACGCTGATCCCAAGAAAAATCTGCTCAGCGAAAGTGAGCGAGACGCCTGCGAGATTGGCGATATATAAAACCGCAATGCTTAGATAGATCGCCGTGCCGTCCATAGATACGGTAGCTCCGAGGGGTAAAACAAAAGAGGCGGTTTTTTTCTCTATGCCGCCCTCTTCTTCGCTCACACGCAACGAAATGGGGAGCGTAGCGGAGGAACTTGCGGTGGAAAACGCTATAATGGAGGCTTCGCGTATTTGCAAAAGGTAGACGTAAGGGTTGCGCTTGGTAAAGAGATATAAAAACAGCGGCAATACAATAGCGCCGTGAAAAAGGATGGTAAGCACCACGATAAGCGCGTAGTTCCAAAGCTCTAAGAGGGTTGCAACCCCTTGTTCCGCCACGACGTAGGAGATAAGGCTAAAAACGCCCAGAGGGGTTAAAAGGATGATCCAAGCGGCGATTTTGAGCATCGCTTCGGAGAGGGCATTGAAAAAGTTTTGGAGCACCTCTTGTTCGCGCGGTTGCAGATAAAGCGAAGCGACGCCGAAAAGTGCGGCAAAAACGATAACCTGCATCATATTCGCTTCGCTCATGGCGTTAAAGATGTTTGAGGGAACAAATCCCAAAATCATAGCCTCCCAAGAGAAAGGTGCAAGTTCGGGGGCTTTGAGGGCTGCGTCTACGTTTTGCAGCGCCTCCCCCACATGCCATAGATTCATGGCAACGATCGCCGCGGCGGTAGCGGCCGCAGTCGTGAGAATGTAGAGAGTGAGGGTTTTGAGCCCTATTTTTTTAAGGTGACTGAGAGAACCGAGGTTGAGAATGGCGACATAGATGCTTGCAAATACGAGCGGTACGACGAGCATTTTTAAAAAAGAGAGAAAAAGCTGCCCTATAATCTGCTGCTTGAGAGCTATTTGCGGGAAGAGGGCGCCAAAAGACACACCTAAAAAAATAGCCAAAAGCACAAGCGTATTAGTTGTTGCATATTTTTTGAAAAAAAGAGTCAACGGCAATCCTTTATAAAGGAATTTTAGCATAGATTTTAAGAGCGAAGGAGTGAAAAAAGGATGTTAGGCAGAGAAAAAGCTAGACTCAAAAGAGTCTAGCATGTTACCAATTGCGAATACGTGTATGGCATGAGGTACACTCTTTGAGGATTTGCGTATAATCCACAAGAGCGTCGTCGAGTTTATTGTTTTTGAGTGATTCTACGAGATCGTTGGCGTACATTTCGATCATTTTCGCTCTTTTTTGAGCAAACTTGTTCGCATACGCCTGATCGTCGGGAAGGTACGATTTGGCATCGGTAGTAATCAGAGATTGTAACCCCGATTTGAGTTTCACGACGCCCGATTTCATCCCTTCGGTGTCGTTGTAAAATCCCGCACGTTGGATCGACTCCATCGCATTGAGCATGGTTCTCATATCTTGAGAGATTTGAGGAACCTGATTTGCCAAGAGCGAAGAAGCAACAAGAAGGGAGATGGTTGCGATTTTTAAAATTTTCATGGTTGCGCCTTTAGTATTGGATGATTTCTTTGGTGTACTCTTTGAGCATGACCGTCGGAGCGCTTATTTTTACAAGCTTTTTAGCCGCTCTTTTTCCGCCGTAGAATAGTTTGAATTCGGGATTGAATTCTTTGAAATAATCATGGAATTTATCCGGCCCCAAAACGCCTACCGCCCAAATAGTATCATCGGCTGCTACTTCTAAAACAATGCTTGCAAGAGGTTGTGCCGCAGGACCCGAAAGCCTTTTTGCTCCTTTTTTTGCATCAAACGCCGAGAGGTGGGAGGAACATACGATCACCCCGCTGCTCTCGTACGCCATAGTTTTTTTGTCTTTTTGCACGTACTGCAAAAAGCTGTCGCTAGGCGTAGGGTGTGCTAGCTGGTGGGAGCAGATCGCAGAATAGGAGACGATAGTTCTCTTAGCACCTACGCCGCTTTTCCAAACGTACTCTTGCCCGTCTTCGGAGGTGAGCTTGACATCTTGTGCCGTTGCATCTTCTAGATCAAGCAAAAGAGCCGGAGTCGAGACGTACGGGTAATTGAAAACATAGTTTGTTTCTTTTTTTAAAGCACTTACTTTGATAGGTGCTCCCGAACCGTCAACAAGCTGCACGCGCTCATATGCTTGAAAAAGTACCCCTTCGCTTGCATAAAGTCTTCCCGTAATCGTCGAGGGCGCAATCGCCACCAACATACCCGTAGCACCCGCAACTCTCAAAAAATTTCTTCTATCCACTCAAATTCCCTTTTATTGAATATATATTTTTTACGGCTAAGAGAGGAAATCTCTTAGCTAAATAGGTCGCTAGTAATACCGCGATACCAATCGTGAAGTGCTTTTGCAGTTCCGCCCGAACGGAATTTACCGCTTGGAGCTTTCGGTACGTTTCCTTTGCTGCCGATAACAGCGCCGTTCCACATAAAGTCGTGTGTTACCATGATTGCTTCTTCAGGATTGTCTCCTACCATAGAGTAGCACACGTTTCCGGCTGAAACAGGTTGTGTTTTGACGGGAAGTTCGTACGCTTTATTGTGTAAGCGGTGTGCGATTTCGTTAGCACATTGGATCCCTGCCCAGTATGCAGTTTGACCGCTCGGTGGGATGGCATGTCCTACGACGTCGCCGACTGCATAAACGTCTTTGTCCGTTGCCGTTTGGAAAGAACAACCGTTCATTTTTACTTTACCGAACGCATCTGCCGTTGTTTCAAGGTTTGCCATTTTAACGACAGGGTTTGCTTTGTTGTGCGCGATAAGATTGAGTACGGAGTATTTACGTGTTTTTACTTCGTCTTTCATGATATCTTCACCCGTATCTTTGTCTTTTTGTCCCGTAGGAACTTTTTGCGTATAGGTGATAGTTTTTGATTTTGGATCGACATCCGTGATTTTACAAAAGCTGTGGTGCTCTACCATATCGCCGTAAAGCTCGCCCCACGCCTCTTTAAACGCGGCACCTTTAGCGATATCTGCCGTTTCGTTAAGGATGATAACTTTCCCTTCGATCTCCTCTTTTTTCATAAATGCCGCAATCATACTTGCACGCTCAAACGGCGCAGGCGGACAACGGAATTTTCCTGAAGGAACCGTAACGATAACGTCGCCGTCATCCATGTTTACTAAGTTTCTCTCTAAAATAACGTGCTCGCTTCCCGGGATAAGTGCAGCAGGTGCCGTACGGCGTACGTGTGCGATTTTCTCTTTCGACCAAGTCGGGAATTGCCCTTCGTAGTTATAGTCGATCCCCGGAGAGAG
>JAQUCZ010000139.1 GCA_028685945.1 Sulfurimonadaceae bacterium
AAAGAGATACTCCTCCCAAGTGTGACTGATGAACGCACTATAAATATTGCGCGGGCTTGAGATACCGATGCTATCGGTTGTGGCGCTGCTGTTGATCGTCTCGTTGGCTAGCATACGAGTCCAAGAGAATTTGTAGCGGGTTGCACCTGCAATCACACCGTTAATACTTAACTCTAAACCTTTTTTATGGCTATCTGATTCGGTGTAGTAGTAGTATTCATTGCCGTCTGTATCGGTGTATGTTTTCGTTGTAGCCGATTTTTGATTTTTTATATGGACGTCAAAATAGGTAACCATAGGCTTGAATGCTTTGTCGTATTGGGCTTGGATGCCTATTTCATAGCGGGTTTGTTCCTCTTCATGCAACGTTGCATTATTCTCGGCAACGAGATCAAAATCAGCTCCGCTTCCCTCATTGGCACGCATATAACGTGCATTGATTGTATGGGTATCATCTATATTGTAGAGTGCTCCAAAAGCAAAAACGTTAACAGGAGAGAGCCAAACGTCATTGTTTGCATCGAGATTTGCATTAAATTGCGTTTGATTTTTCGCGGCAACGGAGTTATCGATATGTTTTTGATCTTGTCGGTATCCTGCATCGAGTACAAGGTCACCGCCAAGCAGTGTCTGTTCGACGCTGAGCGCATACCCTCGAACCGTCGTATCGAATTTATTGAAGCTGTTGGAGAGGTTCGGACCAAACCCTTTACTGTTTGTAAGCTGTCCTCCAAGTTGCACAAAGGTATTTCCAAATCGTGCATTATGTCTTAAGCTATAGGTTTGCGTCTTCTCTTCATAATTTTTTACTGCAACACTGCTGTTTGCAAAATTTTCATTATGCTCCTCTTGTTCATAGTCTGTTTTTGACATACTAAAAAGCGTTATTTGATTTTCACTCCATGCCATGCTCGCATCTACAGAGAGGATTGTCGTGTCAATCGGGTCATAGTACCACTTTGCCGTATCTATGGTTCCGTCGGTTTTCACACCGCGTTGCATCTCAAATCTGCCGCTATCTTTGTACCCCATAAGGTTTAATGCAAAACCGCCGTAATTTAGCCCGCCGTTTATCATTCCCGATTGTGCGTCGCTTCCGTCGAACCACTCATCTTTGCTTGGTCTATCAAATCTTGAAACCATGCCGCCTACATATCCGTTAACCCCTCTAATATCTCCAAAAGCTGTTCCTGCGTAAAGGCTTTGACCGTTTGCAGCGGGTTGGCTCACCGCTTGCTCATAAAACGTGCTGATAAGCCCTTGTGTCTTTTTTGGTTGCTTTGTGCGGATAATGACAAAACCTATATTGACGCCTGAACCGCTGTTGGAAGCGCCTATACCTATCGTCGGTGCAAGTGAGAGTGCCGTGGAACTGCGTACGATTTGAATCTCTTCAATGGCTATCATAGGAATTTTTTGCAAAATTCTGTTGCTCGTTGAAGGTAAAATAGCTCCATCGACGATATAGGTAATGCTTCCGCCTCCTCGCATATTAATAAAAAACGGACTTTTACGCCCTTGATAGGTCAAATCCAATCCCGTCGCCTTATTCAATAAATCAAAAATATCTTTTGGTTTATAAGCTTCTATCTCCTTTTGAGAGAGTACCTCGGTTCCAAACTGCGCACTCTTCTCTATGCGGTAGAGGTTCGTAGGCGAACTCAGATCGATATCGTCACGCGAAACATAACTGTTTTCTCCATTGACGTTGACGGCTTCTAAGACTTTAATTTCATCCGCTTGCGCGAGTAAAACCGAACATGCCAAGGCACTAAGAATTCCTATTTTTTTCACTTTGTATTTCCTTTATTTTAAGTTGGAGGCTTTAAAAAAAAGCGCATCGAATTTTTTTTGTTCATCCTCTAGCGAGCCTTGTAAAACTCCGGGATATAAGGTGTGAATGAGCCAGCGGATCCCCATAAGGCGCATAAACGACGGGGGGCGTGTGATAAAGTTAAAAGGGGTAGAGGGGACAAGATAGACTCTCTTTTCTTGAACCGCTTGAAGGTTTTTCCAACGTAGATCTTGCATAACGCTCTTTGCAAAACTACTCTCCATAGCGATAACGACATCAGGATTTGCAAGCATAACGCTCTCCATGCTCATCTTCTCCATGCCGTAGTTGGAGCTCATCTTGCAATCAAGCGCATTGACCCCTCCGCTGTAGCTAAAGGGTTCAAGATGAAACGACCCTTCGCACTCGCTAAAAAGTCCGTCGACTCCTTGGGCGAAGTAGTAGCGTGTGGGCTTTAGTTTTGCGATTTTGGGCTGGAGTGAGTCGATGAGGGAGAGGGTCTCTTGCGTATAGGCGATGAGCGCATCGGCGCGCGCTTTATCACCGCTTAACATGCCATAGAGTCGAAACTGACTTACCAAATCCTTAATCGAGTCGTTGCGCACCAACAAAACGGGAATCCCCAGTTTTTCAAACTTTGCAAGCGCTTTTTCATATCCGTTCATACGTGCCCACATGATGATAACTTCGGGTTTTGACGCGGCTAAGACCTCAAAATTCGGCGTGTTGCCCTGCCCGAAAAATCCGCCTGCGACGGGTTTTGTATAGGAGGAGCCTGCATAGGGTTTTTGCTCCGGTCTATAGGGGGTGTTAAGTGCTGCGATGAGATCCGGGTTAAACGCCAAAAGGCTCATCGTCAAAGGCGGTGAAGCGGCGTAGATTTTGCTCACGCTATCGGGTACGGTGACGACGCGCCCGTAATCGTCGGTGATCTGCTTGGCATGTACGAAAAGCGACATGCCAAGAAGCATAAAGAATAAAACGGTTCTCATAAGTTCTCCTTTTGTTGTATATTTTTTTATATAACGCTATCTAAATCTCTCTCGTATCGGAAAGATACGGGTAGCGTTTCAGTGTTTGTTATGAAACACAGGGACACACCTTGCGTGCGCACCGTGCGTGATAATGTCGGCTTGGATGCCGTACACCTTCTCGATCATCGATGATCGGATCACCTCGTCGGGCGCGCCGTCGGCGATGATTGTGCCGCCGTTCATCACCGCCACGCGGCTTGAGACCAAAAGCGCGTGGTCGGGGTAGTGGGTGGTTTTTAAAAAGGTGTACCCCTCCTTTGCAAGGGAGTCGATGAGCTCCAAAAGACGGATTTGATTGCCGTAATCCAGACCGTTTACGGGCTCGTCCATAAAAAAGAGGTTCACCTCTTGAGCAAGGGCGCGCGCTAAAAGCACAAGCTGTTTTTGCCCGCCGCTGAGTTGCCCGAAAGGGCGTTTGGCTAACTCTGAAATGCCCGCTTTTTCGAGCGCTTCATGGGCTTTGTCGCGGTCGGTTTGCGTGGGCATGCCGAAAAACCCGAGCTTGGAGATACGCCCCATAAGCACCATCTCCAAAACCGAATAGTTAAAGGGCACGTTGTGGTACTGCGGGATGTAGGCGATGTGTGATGCCACCTCTTTGTGGGAGTAACTCTCTAAAAAAGCGCCGTGGAGTTTGATGCGCCGTTTGGAATCCAAAAGCTTGAGCATCAGGCGCATCAGCGTGCTTTTGCCGCATCCGTTGGGTCCCAAAAGCGAGACCACCTCCCCTTTGTAAAGGGTGAAGTCTATCCCTTTAAGCACGGGCGTTTTTTTGTACGAAAAGTGAAGGTCGCCCACCTCTAAAATCGGTTTTAGTTCCATGCCGCCCTCGCGTTTTTAAGTACGATGATAAAGATAGGAATCCCGATAAGCGAGGTCAAAATCCCGATGGGGATCTCGACGCTCAAAGCCAAACGCGACACCGCATCGGCTAAAAGCAAAAACGCCCCGCCAAAAAGCGCCGAAAGGGGCAAAAGCAGACGGTGCGAAGGACCCACCGCCATACGGATAATATGGGGGATAATAAGCCCCACCCACCCGATGATCCCCGCCATCACGACCGCCAAAGAGCTTGCAAGCGTGGCAAGTACAATCGCGATAATGCGAATGCGTTTGACGTTGACGCCCAGCGCCTTTGCCTCCTCATCGCCCAGACTTAAAAGATCGAAATATTTACTCATAAAAAGCATCCCGAGGATACTGAGCACTATGGGCACGGCGACCGTCAACACCTCGTTTAACTGCGCCATCGAAAGCGACCCCATGAGCCAGTAAACGATAGCGGGCAGGGTAGAGTAG
>JAQUCZ010000140.1 GCA_028685945.1 Sulfurimonadaceae bacterium
GGCTCTCCGATAACCAACAGCAAGAGCTGATGATCCCTTTTGCGTTGGCGCTAAGTGATGGCGACATAGAAAATCTCGTCGTATTTATGCACGAGTTCGTCGAAGAGAAAAACAAAGAGCGTTACGACGACAGCTATAAAGTCCACGGAGACGGAGGTTCATGAAACTACTGGTAAGCGCGCTCGAACACTCGGCAAACGTTCACTTGAAATCGCTCAAAAAAGAGCTCGGCGGCGAGGTGGAATTTTTGGGGATTTTCGACAAAGAGCTCGGAGAGAGCATCATCGACCTGCGCTCCCTTGCGATCATGGGGTTTGTCGATGCGCTTAAAAAGCTTTGGTTTTTCTACAAACTTCTCAACCGCATGGTAGAGTTAGCCGCCGACGCCGACAAAGTGCTGCTTATCGATTCTTCCGGGTTTAACCTCCCTTTGGCAAAAAAAATCAAAAAAAAGTACCCCGACAAAGAGATCATCTACTATATTCTCCCCCAAGCGTGGGCGTGGAAACCAAAGCGCATCCCCGTTTTGGAACGCACTATCGACCGACTTGCTTCGATTTTACCGTTTGAAAAAAACTACTACTCCAAAAACGCCCCCATCACCTACGTGGGGCACCCGCTGCTTGACCAGCTCAAAGAGTTCAAACAAACCCTTAATCCCGAGGTAAGGCATGTGGTGTTTATGCCCGGAAGCCGCAAAGGGGAGATCAGTAAACTGATGCCCGTTTTTAAAGCGGTGCGCGCGCAGCTTGACGTACATGCCACGCTTGTGATCCCCGCGCATTTTACCCCCGAGGAGGTAGCAAACCTTTACGGCGACGTCTCGATGTTTCATATATCGCACGATCCTCACAAAACTCTCCTCGAGGCGGATTTCGGCTTCATTTGCAGTGGTACGGCGACTTTGGAAGCCTCGCTCGTCGGGATACCGTTCGTGCTGTGCTACATCGCCAAGCCGCTCGATTATTTCATCGCAAGCCGCTTGGTAAAACTTGATTATCTGGGGCTTGGAAACATCATGTTTTCGCAGTTTAACGACCGCGCCATCCATAAAGAGTTTATTCAAGACGCGGTCATCGCGCCAAACCTTCTCAAAGCCTTTAGCGAGATCGACCGCAACAACTTTTTGGAAGACTCCAAAGCCCTCCGCGCCTATTTGCAGCACGGAAGTTCCAAAAACGTCGCAAAGCTTATTAAAAACTAAGAAGCCGCCGTTTTATCGGATCAGAATCTCTTCGATGTCGCCCACGCTGTGGCGTCTGCCCGAAAACTGATCGACCATCACGGGAGCATTGTGCTTGCAATAATCGGATTCAAACTCCGTATCAAGCTCCACAACATAATAATTTGCACCGTAAAACTTGTTTTGCAAAGAGGGTATTTTTGCTTTGAGCTCGGCATTTACTTGCTCGGCGGGGAGAGAAACGCTTTTTGTCTCCCCCGCTCTAAGCGTTATGCTCGTATGAAACATATCCTCAAGCGTGACAAGCGATTCATATTTTGTTTTTAAAAGATCAAACCGAAGCATACGAATTTTAAACTTTGCCGTGTAAGCCCCCGTGTTTTTCACCGTGTAGGTAAGCCCGCTAAAATACATATCGACGTCTACGACCTCCCCCGAAGGTCGGCTCGGAAGAAGGGTGTGTTCTAAAACCTGAGAAGTTAGCGGGTCTTTCAATCATAGCTATCAAAGCCCCTATCAAAGCGAATGTACCGGTCATATTGTTCCTTTTTGTATCTATAATAAAATAAAAATTCTCCCTATTTTTTCTCTAGAAGAAGAGAAAAACCTCTAAAAACAAAAGCGAATACGGCAGTAAAAACCAAACTTACAACCAGAGCCTTTGGCACAATCATATGCAAGAGAAAATAACTTACATAAAATTTATAAGTAAAAATAAAACCTACTATGGCAAAAAATATTACTCTCATTTTGAAATCTTTAATATTTATCAAACTACTGATCACAAAAATAGTAATACATAAAATCACAATAAAAAGAAGAACACCAAAAATTTTATCTGGTCTTTGCATTGCTACGGGTGCCATAATGAGTAAAGCACCTACAATAGAAACTACAATCCTTGGCTTTAAAGTACTTCTATTTTGCACCGACATTTTTTTTTCTGACGACCAACAATTATGCAAGATCATTCCCCGAGTTTAAACCCGCCTCCAAGCGCTTTATGAAGCGTCACGAGTGCGGTGAGTCTGGCTTCTAGGGTATCTATGGCTTGTTGTTTGGTACTTATGTAAGACTTTTGGGCATTAAGAAGGGTCTCAAAATCGACCGCGCCGTATTTGTGCCTCGTGTCGGTGAGTCCGAGTGAAAACAAAAGCTCCTCGACGAGATTTTGGGTGTGGGTTGCTTGCTCTTTTGCCAAAGCAAGGTTGCTAAGCGCTTCTTCCACCTCGCCAAACGCCTGCAAAAGGGTTTTTCTGTAGTTTTGCAGTGTGGCAGCGGCTTTGGATTCTTCAATAAGTACCTGATTTTTCAGTTTGCCGTAGTCAAAAAGGTTGTAGCTTAGCCCTAGCCCCGCGCTTAAAGTGCTTGTGGGGTTTGAGAGCGAAAGAAGTTCATTGCTTGCAAGCCCACCCGAAGCGCTGAGCGAAAAGCTCGGATAGCGCGCGGCATCTGCGGCTTGGATAAGCGCTTTGTGGCTCTCTAACGCCGCTCTTTGCGAGGCGATGTCGGGACGTCTGAGCAAAAGCTCCGAAGGCAGTCCCGCGTCCACTTCGGGGAAAGAGAGTTCGTAGATACTCTCGCTTGGCATGCCAAAGAACGAAGGGCTCTCCCCCACAAGCAGGCTCAGGGCATATTTGGCGTTTTCGTAGCTGTTTTTAAGCGCGGCGATACTGTTTTTTTGAGCAAGGATCGAGGCTCTTTGGGCGCTGAGTTCCACGTCGCTCACCGTGCCGAGTCTGCGTTTTTTCTCTAAAATCACCAAAACATCCTGCATGATTTTAAGATTCTCTTGGGCTAGGGAAAGTTTCTCTTTGGCGCTTAAAACCCGCACATACGATTCCGCCACGCTTGCACTCAGACTCAAGCGCACCGCTTCGTAGTCGTACACGCTCATATCCGCTGCGGCTTTGGAAGCACGGATAGATGCACTGATTTTCCCCCAGACGTCGAGTTCGTAGCTAATCCCTATCGAAGCGCTCGTACTCTCCGAACTCACCGAAGAGGCACCGCTTTTTTTACTCTCGCTTGCACTCGTATTTGCCTTGATGTCGATCGAAGGAAAATACTCCGCGCCCGCTGAGGCAAGGGCTATTTTTGCCTGTTCGATCTTCTCGTACGCCATAAGGACGTCGGGGCTATTTTCAAGAGCTTTTTCCACCAACGCATTAAGCTCTTGTGAGCCGAAATCTCTCCACCACCCCTCACGGATCACCCTGCTTGAAGTGCTTGTTTGCACGTAGGCATGGGTCACGTTGCTATCAAGCGCTATGTCGGGTTCGATCGTACTACACCCGCCAAACAAAACAAACGCGCCTATAAAACTTAAAACTATTCTCATTCCGTTACTCCGAAGAAAGTGCTACGACGGGATCGAGATTTGCCGCTTTTTTTGCAGGCAGATACCCAAACAAAAGCCCCGTTAAAAATGCCGAACCAAACGCCAAAACGACGGGCATCACCGAATAATAGACGGGGGTTCCCAAAGATGCCACGCCGTAGCTCACCCCAAGCCCCACGAAAACGCCGATAACGCCCCCGATGGCAGAAACCACCAAAGATTCGATGAGAAACTGGATTAAAATATCGCCCTCGCGCGCACCGATTGCCACGCGCACCCCTATCTCTTTAGTGCGTTCGGTTACGCTTACAAGCATAATGTTCATAACCCCGATCCCCCCGACCAAAAGGGAGATCGCCGCAATGGAGCCCAAAAGGATCGTAAGGGTACTTTGGGTCTCGGCGGCGTCTTGGATGAGCGATGCCATATTGATAATCCTAAAATCCTCTACGCCGTGGCGCTGCAATAAAAGCTTGCGGATCGCCTCTTCGCTCTCTTCTCTGCGTTCTAAATCTTCGAGTGCGACCGTGACGCTTCGCAGGGTTCTCTGCCCCAAAATATGCAGACTTCCCGTAGAAAACGGCACGAGAATCACGTCGT
>JAQUCZ010000141.1 GCA_028685945.1 Sulfurimonadaceae bacterium
AATGGCGTTTGATACTGCACACAACTATCTTTTGGTGGGAAATCAAGAGGGGGAATTGCTCTGTTACGACATTTTTGCAGGGCAAGAGAAAATGCAAAACGTGCTTGAAGAGAAGCGTTATGCTTTGGTAGAAAAGCAGATCGAAGTAAACCCTTTGCTTGTTTATACGAAGCCGTTTTTACTTTTTAGCGCTTTGTGGGAGAGAACCTTGCAAAAAGGGGTGGAGTATCTACAACAAGGGGAGACTAAAGCCGCACAAAAGATGTTTGAGCGTTTTCGGGAGATCCCTTCGCGCAATAAGATCATTCACAAAGTGTTTGCCGAGTACGAAGAGTACCCGAAATTTGTCGCTTTGGTAGAGCATAAAAAACTCCCTTTGGCGTACTCTTTGGCGGCAAATCGTCCTATGTACAAAGAATCGCCACTCTATCTCAAGCTTGAAGAGGAGTGGAAAAAAACCTTTGCCGCGGCGCAAAAACTCTCGCTTGATCCCAAAAACGGCGAAAAAGTCAAAGAGATGCTCGCTCCTTATCGGGGGATCCCCCAAAAATCGCAGCTAATACAGGAGTTGTTAAGCAAAAGCAGTATTTACATGCGCTTTCGCGTGGCTCTTGGGCAACAGGATTTTGTGGTCGTTTTTGAGCTTATCAAACAAAACCCGTTTTTAAAAGAGTTTCCCGAATACGAAGCGTTGCTTGCCTATGCCGATTCGCTCTATATCAAAACGCAAAAGCTCTTAGAAGCCGACGACACCCATGCGGCGGTGAAGATTTTTAGAACCCTCCGAAGTTTTCCCGATTTTGAAGCCGAAGCGATCGAAGCGATCAAAGAGATCGAGTGCCGCCAGCGTTTTTTCACCGCACTCGACGATAAAGATACCGCCAAAGCATACAACCTTTTGGCGGTGTGCGAAACCCTCCAAAATACGAACGAGGGCAAAGCGCTCCAAGAGGCATGGAACGCCGATTTGGCACATGCCAACCGTTGCGCGGTCGAAGGAGACGTAGAGGGGATCAAAACAGCGCTTGAAAAATATATGCACATCAGCTCAAAATACCGCTCTTTGGCGACGGTGTTCGGGTGGTGTTACATGACGCAACTCGAACATGCCATGAAACAAAAAGCAGAGAAACTCCTGATAGAAAAAGGGATAAAAAACTACATTTTAAACTTCGGACTCAACGATCAGATTATGAGTTTAGCCGCAATATTTACGGAGCGTTACCCCGAATCGAAACTCAACTTTGAACTCCTCACCCAAGGTTCTATGGCGATGTGGCGCCCCGCCATGATCGTAAGCAGTATCTTGGAATGAAAATTTATTTGCACTTTTAACCTCAAATATAGCTGCGCTTGTATATAATCAGCAGATTTTTTAAACAATTGTACAAATGAGGAGACTTTTCATGCAAATTAGCGGCGCACAGATGGTCATTGAAGCTTTGATCGCCGAGGGAGTCGATACCGTATTCGGGTATCCCGGCGGGGCAATTATGAACGTCTACGACGAAATATATAAACAAAACAAATTTCACCATATCCTGACCCGCCATGAGCAAGCAGCGGTACATGCCGCAGAAGGGTACGCCAAAGCAAGCGGAAAAGTCGGCGTCGCAATGATTACGAGCGGTCCGGGGTTTACCAATGCGGTTACGGGACTCGCCGATGCATACATGGATTCGATTCCCCTCGTGGTTATCAGCGGGCAGGTGCCTATGAGCCTTATCGGGACCGACGCGTTTCAAGAGATCGATGCGGTAGGGATTAGCCGCTCGTGTACAAAACACAACTACCTTGTTACCGATGCAAAAGATCTGCCGCGTATTTTAAAAGAGGCATTCTATATCGCTTCTACGGGGCGACCCGGACCCGTCCACGTCGATATTCCAAAAGACGTAACGGCGCAGATCGAGACGTTTGACTACTCTATCCCCGTAGAGATAGAAACCTACAAACCCACCGTCAAAGGGAACCCGCGTCAGATCAAAAAAGCCATAGAAGCTATAGCGTCTGCAAAGCGTCCTTTGTTTTATTTGGGAGGGGGGATCATCAACTCCAATGCGGCGTATGAGGTGCGCGAACTCGTGAAGAAAACGGGGATTCCCGCAGTTGAGACCTTTATGGCACGCGGCACGCTTCGTCATGACGATCCGCTTCTTATCTCTATGCTCGGTATGCACGGAAGTTACGCGGCAAATATGGCGATGAGCGAAACCGACCTCGTGATAGCTTTGGGTGCAAGGTTTGATGATCGCGTTACTGGAAAACTCTCCGAGTTTGCTAAAAATGCGGGCGTTATCCATGTCGATATCGACCCTGCAAGCATCTCCAAACTCGTCAACGCCGATTTTCCGATAGTGGGGGATGTTAAAAACGTCGTTACCGAAATGCTTGAGCTTTGCAGCGCGGTGAACCCCGAAAACTACGAATCTTGGAGAGAAACCATCAACAATTTTGATGAGTTGCACCCGCTTACGTTCCATGAAGACAGTGAGCGTATCAAACCGCAATGGGTCGTAAAAAGAGTCGGAGAACTCTTGGGGGATGATGCAAATATCTCTACCGACGTAGGGCAGCACCAGATGTGGACGGCGCAATTTTACCCGTTTACGCGCCCGCGCCAATGGATGAGTTCGGGAGGTCTTGGAACGATGGGATTCGGTTTTCCTGCGGCTCTGGGCGTCAAGGCGGCGGCTCCCGAGAAGATCAGCATCAACTTTACGGGCGACGGCTCTATTTTGATGAATATTCAAGAGCTTATGACGGCGGTGGAGAAAAAACTCCCCGTTATCAATATCATCCTCAACAACAACTATTTGGGGATGGTGCGCCAGTGGCAAACGCTTTTTTACAACAAACGCCATAGCGAAACCGACCTTTCGATGCAGCCCGATTTTATTAAACTTGCCGAAGCGTTCGGAGGTGTCGGGTACCGCGTAAGTACGAAAGAGGAGTTTGATGCCGCACTAAAAGATGCGATCGAGAAAAATGTCGTCGCACTTATAGACGTCGTCGTAGAGCGTTTGGAGAACGTTATGCCGATGGTTCCTGCGGGAGGAAGTTTATTTAATATGATGTTGCTAGAGAAAAAGGGGAAAAAATAATGGAAAGAAATGAACGCAGAGTAATTTCGGTTATCGTCGTTAACGAGGCGAGCGTGCTTTCCCGTATTACCGACCTTTTTTCGGCGCGCGGCTATAACATCACCTCTTTAACGGTGGCGCCTATTCCCGATTCGAAGTATTCGAGGCTGACGATCGTTACCTCGGGTTCGGTGCGCGTGGTAGAGCAGATCACGAAACAACTGCACAAGCTTATCCCCGTTTTAAAAGTGTATGAACATGCGGATTTGGTCGAAAAAGAGATGGCGCTTGTGAAGTTCTCTATGAGCGAGAATATAAGCGACATCAACGCGGTATGCGAAGCGTACAACGGCAGAATCGTCAATGTGGGCAACGACGTAATTATCGCAATGGTAGCGGACGATCCAAAAAGGGTCGATCACTATCTTGATGCCATTAAACGCTACAATCCCAAAGAGATCGTACGCAGCGGTACCGTTGCACTGGAGCGCTAATGGATATTAAAACGGTTGCTTCGATTATAGGGGCGGAGTTTAGCGGCGAGAACTTTGAAGTAAGCGGGATGAATACCCTTAAAAACGCTTCAAAATCGGAAGTCTCTTTTATCTCCAATGCAAAATACGTCAAAGATATTCAAACGACCAATGCGGGTGCGGTGATCGTCAGCGAAGCGACGAAAAATGCCGTGCCTGCGGGGTGTATCGCTTTGGTCGTAGAAAATCCCTACTGGGAGATGGCGACGCTTAGCAAACATTTTGCACCCCCTATCGAAGATGCGACTTTGCCTGAGCCGCGTATAGGGGAAGGGACGCAAATCTCTCCAAAAGCGGAGATCGCCCGCGGCGCGGTAATAGGGAAAAACTGCATCATCATGGCAAACGTTTACGTGGGTGCCAATACGATTATAGGGGACAATACCATCCTCTATCCGAGTGTCGTGGTGTATCGCGACTGTAAAATCGGCAGTAACTGTATCGTACATGCCAACACCACCGTGGGGAGTGACGGATTCGGGTTCGCT
>JAQUCZ010000142.1 GCA_028685945.1 Sulfurimonadaceae bacterium
ATACCCTCGGGGACGCTTTGAAAAACTAAAATCTGAAAACCTGCAATGATGATGAGTATAGGTAAGATATTATGAAATGATTCTTTGAGCGCGTCTCGCAGTTGTTTCACAATTTCAAACATAAGAACGCTACTCTACCATCGAAAGGAGGTAATGGCTTAAATCGGTGATGCTAAGAACCCCTTGAAGCTCGTTGTTGTCGGTGACGACGACTCTTTTGATATTGTGCTCAAGCATTGTTTTTGCGGCATATTTGACGTCGATTTTAGAGGAGACGAAAAAAGCGGGTTTTTTGTAAACGTCAAAAACGTTCAAAAGTTCGATATCTCCCTCTTCGACCAAAATCGTTTCCAAGATTTGGGAGTTCGTGATGATACCGTAGGCATCGCTGGGGGAGTTTTTATCGACCACGAGCGATTTAAGACCCTTTTGTTTCATAAGCTGCAACGCCTCTTTGAGTGTGGCATGTGCTTTGATGGTGGTAACCTCTTTTTTCATAACATCTTCGACGAGCACTTTCTTTTCCATTATAATCTCTCCTCCTCTTCTATGTTTTTTTCAAATTTTTCCAAAAGTGCTTTATCAAGCCCGACGAGATTGACGATAGGGGTAGTAAAAGCAAGTCCTTTGTTCTCGCTCTCGTCTATAAAGCGTTTGAGTGCACGAAGCACTTTGCGCGACATCCCCTCCTCGAGGATATATAAAAGTACGGTTTGGTTTCCCTCAAACGTAAGGGAGAAAAAAGTTTTTTTCTCCTCTATGCCGCTCCCTTTTGCATCGAAGACGGTCGCACCGCTCGCACCCGCTTCTTTTGCAATACGTTTAAAATCGCTCTCGTACTCCGAAGGTGCGATAACGACTAAGGCTACAAACTTCATGGAACTCCTTTTTTGGGTTATTATAGGCAAGATAAGTAAAAAAAAGTGTTTTTCACTCTAAAAAGATAGAGATTAAATCGTTAAAAAATTTTGTGTAAGATTTTTTTGTATTTGACCGATTTGTCGCACTGGATAAGCAAAATATCGTTGCTTTGAAAGATAGTCGAACCCGTAGGTCGAATGTAACTCTCGCCTCGCTTGATAAGCAAAATCAAAAAATCGCTCGGAAGCTCCAATTCGGCTATGCTCGTTCCTACGACTTTTGAATCTTTGTCGATGGCAAACTGTTTGATCGTGTAGTACAAAAGGGGTGTGGCATGTAGCGGCTTCTCCTCTTTTTGCGCCCTTTGATCGACGCGGAGCCATTTGGCGACTTTTGGAAGGGTGGTACCTTGGATCAAGATGGAGAGAAGCACGACGAAAAAAACCGTGTTAAATAACAAAGGAGCGTGTTCGAGTCCTTGTATAAAGGGGTAGGTCGCCAAAATAATCGGAACCGCGCCGCGTAAACCGACCCATGAGATGAAAGTTTTTTCCCTAAAGGAAAAAGAGCTAAAGAGCAGACTTAAAAAAACTCCTGCCGGTCGGGCGACAAACATCAGCCAAAGAGCTATCAAAAAGCCGTTAAAAGCCACATCGGGGAGTTGCGAAGGAAACACCAAAAGTCCGAGGGTTAAAAACACCGCTATCTGCATCGTCCATGCCAAGCCGTCGTGAAACCCTATGAGATTTTTTTTGTAAACGAACTCTTTGGTATTGGCAACGATCCCCGCAATATAGATTGCTAAAAAGCCGTTGCCGCCGAGTGTATCGGTTAAGCTAAAGAGCAGTAAGACCCAAGCGATGGTAAAGACGGGGTAGAGACCGTAAAAATCCAAATGGAGTTTGTTTAAAATTTTCGGTAGTAAAAAGCCGAACATAAAGCCCATAATACCACCGAAAACAAATTGAATGAAAAAATTAGAGATCCATTCGTAAAGAGAAGGAGTTTGGGAGAGTGTCATCAGTTGCAAAATCGTTACGGTCAAAAAGATCGCCATAGGGTCGTTGCTTCCCGATTCGAGTTCCAAAAGCGGGGAGAGCCCTTTTTTGAGCGCAATACCTTTGGCTCTAAGGATGGCAAAAACGGCTGCCGCATCGGTCGAGGAGATAATGGCACCGAGCAGGAACGATTCCAAAATGCCAAAATTAAACAAATAGTGTACGCATACGGCTACGAATGCGGCAGTGAGAAAAACTCCGAGGGTCGCCAGAATAAGCCCCTCTGTTAAAACGGGTTTGATGGATTTGAATTTGGTATCGAGCCCGCCTCCAAAAAGGATGAAAATAAGCGCCAACGTTCCTATGTTTTGGGCGAGTTCTGCGTTGTCGAAATGGATCCCTAAAATGCCGTCGGAGCCTGCGAGCATCCCTACGGCGAGAAAAATAACAAGTGCGGGTATACCGAATTTGCTTGAGAGCTTGCTCGAGACAACACTAAGGAGCATCATAAAAGCGGTGATCAGTAAAACAAAGTCTATGTTTTGCACGGGCAGCCTTTACGAGAAATAGGAATGCTCTTAAAAACTAGAAGAGCGGATATTTAGGGTGTTGCTTGACTCTCAAAACACACCCTCTTTGCCAAAAACCAGTTGGCGATTTGGGCGTCGTTATAGTGAAATTCTCTTTGGTTAAAGGGGACAGAATCGTTTCTCATTTTGGAGCGGAGAATTCCCATAAGTATAAAAGTGAGAACCAGCGATAGAAAAGCGATAAATAGATCATAACGGTACCACATGCCAAGGGGAAGCACCCATACGGTGTACTGTAAAAATATTTTTAGCAAGAAACTCAAAAATCTGCACCCTTTAGATTTAAGAGCGGGAACGGGTTCAAAAAGAACGATCGTGTCGTCGTGCATTTATAGCCCTTTGGCATGCAGCAAAGTGCATGCTATTTGGATTGTTTAATAAGGATAACGTCTTTTTTACACGTCTCTAAAACGTCAAAAGCGTAGAAACTTACGTTGCCCGTGGTGTGCATTGCCAAAAGATCAAACTCAATATCTTCAACCTCGTCGTTGAAAAGTTCTGCATTTAAAGAACTGCGGCGTACCGAGGTGGAAGTTTGAACCTCTTTTGGAAGGTTGAGTGAGGTTATGAAAGTATCAAGTCGAAGTTTGGATTCTTCGACGATGCTTGATTGGTACTCGAGCACTTCTGCTTCGTTAAAACCGTAGGTGTTTAGGCGGGTTTGAAACGGAAGGTAGTAAAAATAAAGCAAGCGAAGTCTTGACTTTGGAAACAAGGAAGCAAGCGTTTGCACCGTTTTTGCAGATGCTTCCGAGAGATCGGTAGGTACCAAGATCGTTTGGTACTCAAGCTCGTGAATATTTTTAATAACAAGCACGGGAATTTCGGAGTGGCGGACGATATCTTTGGTATGTGATCCAAGTATGAGATCGTCTAAAAGGTAGGTTTCTCCGCTTTTGCCTATGATAATCATATCTGCTTGGATGACGCCTGCAATCTTTGCAACCTCCGTTTTAACTTTCCCCTCCACGCAGTAAAATCGGTTCTCTTCGAACGTCGGGAAATTTTCCTTGAGCTTAGCGAAGCTGTTGGCGCGGATGCGGTCGATATTTTTCTTTAAAGAGAAAAACGGAGTTTCGGCTACGTGAATCACGTGCAACTCCCCTCCCATTTTTTCGGTAAAATCAAGCGCCTTGCTTAAGACGATAAAGCTGCTTTGCGAAAAATCTATGGCTACGAGCGTTGTAAATTTTTTCATACAAAATCCTTTGTGTAAGGGAAAATAATGGAGGTCGGAACCTTTGTAAGGCATACTATCGAAAATAAAGTAAATTTATCTTAAACTCCCCGAAAAAAGGGGAGCAGCTTCAATTGCTAAGCTGCTTGTAGAGGGAGTTGAGATCTCCGAGGATGTTGACGTTGGTGATCTTGCCGTTGCGTATCTGTATAAACGATGCACCCGAATAGCAGATACGGTTGTGGGTGGGTTCGTAATTGAATATTTTTCCCTCGTGCGTTCCCGTGTAGGTGACGTACGCCGCAACCATATTGTTTTCTGCGACCATCATCTCTATGGCATGGTAAAGATTGGGAAATGCTTGCGTAAGCATTTGCGCATACTCTTTAAAGCCCTCAATACCGTTTGCGGTGATATCGAGCGATCCTCTAAAACGGATATCTTCGTCTAAAAGCTGATC
>JAQUCZ010000143.1 GCA_028685945.1 Sulfurimonadaceae bacterium
CTCTCGCAGCTCAACCGCGGGCTAGAGAGCCGTAACGACAAACGCCCGATGCTAAGCGATATCCGCGAATCGGGTTCGATCGAGCAGGATGCCGACATTATCCTCTTCGTGTACCGCGACGACGTCTACCTTTACAAAGAGGAGAAAGAGCGTGAAAAAGCGGCAAAAGCGGAGGGGAAAGAGTTTATCCCCACCTATGTCGAAAAAGAGGAGGAGGACGCCGAGATCATCATCGGAAAACAGCGTAACGGTCCTACGGGGCACGTCAAGCTCGTCTTTCAGAAAAAACTCACCCGCTTTGTGGATGCCCCCACACATGCCAGAGCGATCGAGACGGTGTACGAGAACGTCGATACCAAATCGGCAAACGTCTCGTTCGCCAACGACACGGTTTCGATGCCGCAACTTTAGATGCAATTTGCGCGCCCCCCTCTCTTTGGCACAAAGAGGGATGTGCTCTTATTTCTCTTGGCATGTGCCGTAATTTTCGTCTATGCCCTGCTGATACATATTAACGATTACGCCGATCTCACCCGTTTTGACACCTATGAGACACATGCCAAGGTTCTCGCCCAATACGAAAAAACCGACGGCGCAAAAACCTACCAAGTGTTCAAGCTCCAAACCCGCGAAGGGCTTAAACTTTACACCACCAAATCAAAATCCTACCGCGACCTCCAAGACAAAACGATCCGCCTCACCTTTTGGACAACGAAAATAGATTTTTTGGGCTATCTCACAGGTTTTTACGCCTACACCCATTTCCACGAAGAGATTGTGGATAGTTCCCTTAAAGCGCGCCTTGAGCACTCCATCGCCTCGCTCCACCCAAACCCCGACATAGCGGCAATCTACCAAGCACTCTATAGCGCAAAACCGATGCCGAGCGAACTGCAAACCACCCTCTCGACCCTCGGTATTTCGCACCTTTTAGCCATTAGCGGGTTTCATTTAGGGGTGCTTAGCGCGGTGCTCTTTTTTCTCGTGCGCCCCGTATACCGCCTCTTTCAAAAGCGCTATTTCCCCTACGCACATGCCAACCGAGACACCTTCATTTTCGTGGCATGTTGCCTCTTTTTCTATATGCTTTTTTTGGATACCCCGCCCTCGCTTCTGCGTGCCTTTGGCATGTTGGTCGTTGGGTTTGTACTTTACGACAGGGGCTTTGAGATTGTCTCGATGCAGACACTTTTTTGCACCGTTGTGCTTCTTTTGAGCCTTTTTCCAAAACTCTTTTTTGCACTCGGGTTTTGGTTAAGTGCGGCGGGGGTGTTTTATATATTTTTATTTTTGCTTTATTTCAAACATAAAGCCAAGCTTTGGCAGTTTTTCGTACTCCCTTTTTGGGTGTACGCTCTGATGCTCCCCTACTCGCTCTATTTTTTCGGCAATTTCGGGGTTTATCACCCGCTCTCGATCGTTTGGACGGTTTTGTTTACCCTCTTTTATCCGCTGAGCATTGCGTTACATGCCATAGGGTTTGGCACCGTTTTCGATCCCCTTTTAGAGATGCTGCTCTCTCTTGGCAAAAACGGCGACACGGTTGTTTTAGAAGCGCCGCTTTTTCTTCTGCATCTTGTGCTCTCATTCGGTGCGCTCAAAAGCAAGCTGCTCGGGTACCTTTTGCTCCTCTACGGCGGCGCCGTTTTCCTCTATGCCCTGAGCGCCTTGTGACTCTGATCGCGTCGTTTTACTCTCGTAATAGCGGTTGAGCATATAACAGAGTTTAAGCCCGTAGACAAAGATGATCCACGACGCATAGATCCACAAAAACAAAAAAAGCACGATCGAAAAAGACCCATAAATCGTCGCATACGATTTGTTGTAAAACACGTAGTAGATAAACGCGTTTTTGGCAACCGAAAACACGATGGCAACCACAAACGAACTCAGCAAAGAGGCCTTGGCATGTATCTTCGTGTTTGCCGCAATCTGAAAAATCAGGAAAAAAAGCGCCCACGTAATAAGGTAGGGGATATAAGGGAGAATATCGATACGCGCGGTGTATTCGTGGCTTGCAACCACCGCCGCGACATACCCCGTGATATAAAACGAGATTCCCAGTGCAATAGGCGTGAGGGTCAGCAGCGTCCAAAAAGTGGTTACCGACTCCCAAATGCCACGTTTCTTGGCATGGAAAATTTTATTGCAGATATACTCGAAGTTTTGAAAAAACAAAAGCGAAGAGACGATCACGAACCCGAAACTCATAATCCCCATCTGCGAAGAATTGAGCAAAAACCCGTTGATCTGTTCCATCACGATATCCGATTGCACGGGCATGAGGTTTGAGAACATAAAATCTTGGATTTTGGCATAGATATCCCCAAAAGAGGGGAGTGCCGTGAGGATCGACATCATAATTAAAAAGAGCGGAATGATGGTGAAAATGGTATAAAAACTCAAACTTGCCGCATAAAAAGTGAGGTCTTTGTCGATAAACGAAGCAAGAAACAAACGCACATGGGCGCTGAGTTTTTTCATGAGTGGGATCAAATCTCGTATCACTTGGCTTCCTTGTGCTAAAAGCACGATTGTAACGCTTTTTCTCTTAAATTGCCCCGCATTAATTTGTATATCAGTTTTTTTTTGTTATTTTGGAGAACACCAGCACGAAAAAGGAGCATTATGGAGTTGCCTGCACTCACTTCATTTCTTATCTACATGATCGCCATGGTTGCGATCGGTCTCTATTTTTACTTTAAAACCGACGATTTAAGCGACTACGTTTTAGGGGGGCGCGGTCTTGGGCCGGGAGTCACGGCGCTAAGCGCGGGGGCTTCGGATATGAGCGGATGGCTCCTTTTGGGGCTTCCGGGGATGCTTTACGACGTAGGGCTTGCGGGGGTTTGGATCGCCGTGGGACTGCTTATCGGCGCGTATATAAACTGGCATACACTCGCCAAACCGCTGCGCATCTACACCCACGCGCTTCACGATTCCATCACCATCCCCGACTACCTCTCCAACCGTTTTTACGACCATTCCAACATCCTTCGCATCACGACGGCGATAGTAATCTTGCTTTTTTACACTCTTTACACCTCCTCGGGGCTTGTCGGAGGCGCTAAACTCTTTGAAGCCACTTTCGGTTTGGAATACGCACATGCCCTGCTGATCGGAAGCATCATCATCGTCTCGTACACTTTTTTAGGGGGCTACAACGCGGTAAGCTGGACCGACTTTATCCAAGGGATACTGATGATGCTCGCCCTTGTTATCACCCCCGCCGTGGTGATTTACGAACTAGGCGGCATGAGCAAAGCTATGGAGGTGATTCTCCTTTTTGATCCCGACAAGCTCGATAGCCTCCATGCCACCTCTTTTATCGGGATCGTTTCTTTGCTGGCATGGGGTCTTGGCTACTTCGGACAGCCACATATTTTGGTGCGTTTTATGTCGCTGCGTCACGAGGACGAGACGGAAAAAGCAAAAGCGATCGGCATGGGATGGATGGGGGTCTCGATTTTGGGTTCATTGGCAGTAGGATTTTTCGGTTTTGCCTACGTCGCGGCAAACGGCATTGCGCTCGATGACAGCGAAAAGATCTTTATCACCCTCAGCCAGCTCCTTTTTAACCCGTGGATAGCGGGCTTTTTGCTCGCCGCCATTTTAGCCGCCATTATGAGCACTGTCGATTCGCAGTTGCTTGTCTCCTCTTCGGTACTCACGCAGGATATCTACCATAAAGCGATCCGCAAACATGCCACAAACAAAGAACTTGTATGGGTGGGACGCGCGACGGTGATCGTTATTGCGCTGATTGCGTGGGCTATCTCTACCGACAAAAACGCAAGCGTCCTCGAACTCGTTTCCTACGCATGGGCGGGATTCGGCGCGGCGTTTGGACCGCTGATCATCCTCTCGCTCTACAATAAAAACGTCTCTAAAATCGGCGCTCTTGCGGGGATGATCTCGGGAACGCTGACGGTGATCGTGTACAAAAATCTCCAAGGGGGCATTTTCGATCTTTTCGAGATCGTTCCCGGGTTTATCCTCTCATGGGCGGCAATCCTGCTTTTTAGCAAGCTGTATCCGAACAAAGAACAAGAAAAAATAGAGAAAGAGTTTGC
>JAQUCZ010000144.1 GCA_028685945.1 Sulfurimonadaceae bacterium
TACTATCGATCGGGTTAAAATAAAACCGCTCGTGCTCTTTTTTATAGATCCCCAAAAGTACGACGCGAAACCGTGTGGCATGTAACTCCCCCACGGTTGCAAAGCGCTCGAGTATCCTTTGGGTGAGTACCACCTCTTCGATATTGATGTAGGAGTATTCGCTGCGAAGCGCATGGATCGCTTCAAAGGCGACGGGCTGCCCTATAAACTCACGAGAAACCATCCCTACGATCTCTTTATCGTAAAGTATCTCGTTTGCCCCTGCAAACTCCAGCTTTTTTCGGTTGGCATGTTGATTGAGCAGCGAGAGGATAAAAATATCTTTGCTGATTGCACGTACGGTGAGTGCCGTGTAAACATTCTCTACGTCGCTTTCGCGCAAACACAGCACCGCTTTTACCTGCGCGTGCAGATCGAGTCTGAGTTTGTGGTAGCTCTCGATACTTCCAGGGTCGTAATTGAGCGCTTCAAACCCCTCTTTTCGCGCTTCTTCGATGCGGTGCGCATCTTCGTCGAGTATCAGCACGCCGTGCTCGCTTTTAGAGAGTTTTTTCGCTACCTCTTTGGCGATGTTTTCGTAACCGCAAAGGATGTAGTAGCGCTTTTTGGAAGTGAGGTTGTTGAGTATTTTCGTTTCGCGCACCTCGTCAAGCTTTTCGTTAAACGCCGAAACCACGAGCGAAGTGGTAAATGCCAAAACCGCTATCCCCGCAACAATGACAAACACCGCAACGATGCGCCCCCCTTCGGTAATGGGGACGATATCGCCGTATCCCACCGTGGCGATGGTTACAATCGACCAGTAAAACGCCTCAAAAAGGGTGTTTACGGGGGAAGCAGGGTTGTTGGCTTCCATAACGTAGATTAAAACCGAGGAGATAACGATTACGATGCTTGAGAAGATAAAAAGGGTGATAAATTCAAAACGTTTTGCACGAAAAACCGAAGCGAAGGTTTGAAACGTTTTGGCGTAGCGAAAAAGTTTAAAAACCCTAAAAAGGGTAAATATGCGCAACAGCCGCAACTGATGGAAAAACGGCAAAATTGCAACGAGGTCGATGATCGCTTTTAACGAAAAAATATGGCGCAGTTTCAGAGCCGCAACTTCCCTACATGCCATAAAAAAACGAAACTCTTGCCCCGTGGCAACGTCGTTTTCGTAGCGCGATACGATCACGTCCGAAACGCTGCTAACGACCCACAGTCGCAACAGATATTCGATAAAAAAGATGATGGAGATTACGTAGTAGTTGAAAAATAAAAAGCTTTCATCGACGGGGTGTTTGACCTCCCGAATAAGCGTTACCACACTCACGAGTATCAAAAACATCATAAAAAGATCGAAATATTTTTTCGCTTTCGATCTCTCGTTCTCTAAAAAATTATAGACAAAACGGCGCGCTTGCCGATAGCTTTTACAACTTTGCAAAAAGTAGAAAAAATCGACGAACAACCGTTTTGCAAAACCCATTTATCCCAGCTTGGCTTTTAAAATCTCGTTGAGTGTTTGCGGGTTTGCACTCCCTTTAGACTCTTTCATCGCCTGACCGACGAAAAAGCCGAAAAGTTTCTCTTTGCCCCCTTGGTACTCGGCGACCTTGTCTTGATTTGCGGCGATGATCGCATCGCAAATCGCCTCTAACGCTCCCGTGTCGCTTACTTGTTTAAGTCCGAGCTTCTCTATGGCGCTATCGACGTCCGCTTCGTTTTCCATAAGATAATCCAAAACCTCTTTGGCGGCTTTACCGCTGATGGTGCCGTCCTCTATGCGCTTGACAAGGGTTCCCAACGTTTTGGCATCGACGGGGGAGTTGGTGACGTTTATGTCCCCTTTAAATCTCCCTTGAAGCTCTACGGTAAGCCACGTGAGGGCATTTTTGGCGCTTATACCCTCCTCCATCATCGTCTCGAAAAATGCCGCCGATTCCACCGTGGAGGTAACCACGTTTGCGTTGTACTCGTTCATGCCGTACTCTTTGATAAAACGCTCCATCTTCTCGTCGGGAAGCTCGGGAATTTGCATATACTGCGCAAGCATCGCGTCGCTCACGCTCACTTTTAATAAATCGGGCTCGGGAAAATAGCGGTAATCCGCCGCTTCCTCTTTACCGCGCATAGAGCGGGTCTCTTGTTTAATTTGGTCGAACAAACGGGTCTCTTGCACGATCTCTTTGTCGTACACGCCGTCTTCCCACGCCTCTTTTTGGCGCAAAACCTCCACCTCGATCGCTTTTTGGATAAATTTAAACGAGTTGATGTTTTTGATCTCGACGCGGGTGTAGAGTTTTTCATCCCCTTTTGGGCGGATAGAGACGTTTACGTCGACGCGAAACGACCCCTCTTGCATGTTCGCATCGCTTATATCGATGTAGCGCACGATGGAGTGGAGTTTTTTAAGGTATAAAATCGCCTCTTCGGCACTGCGCATATCGGGCTCGGAAACGATCTCTAAAAGAGGGGTTCCCGCACGGTTTAAATCTACTTTGGAAATCTCGCCGTCGTGGATGCTTTTGCCCGCATCCGCTTCGATGTGTGCGCGATTGATGCGGATCACCTTGTGGCTGCCCTCTTCAAAATCGATACGAAGCGAACCGTTCTCGACGATAGGGGTGTAAAGTTGCGTGACTTGGTACGCCGCAGGGCTGTCGGGGTAAAAGTAGCTTTTGCGATCGAAATAAGATGTTTGGTTAATACGGGCATTGATAGCGGTTCCGAACATGATCGACTTGTGCAAAACCTCTTTGTTAAGTACGGGAAGCGCTCCGGGGAGTGCAAGGCATGTAGGGCAAGTATTGGTGTTTTGTTTGTGGTTAAAACTCGTAGGGCATGAGCAAAAAAGTTTTGTTTTGGTATTGAGTTGGACGTGGACTTCAAGCCCGATAACTACTTCAAACATAGTTTTCCTTAGATTATAAAAATAGTGAGTTTTTTATAATAACCTAAGTATCTTTTAAATCTCATAAAAAGGGGGATTATTTGGGTATTACGATCACTTTAATTCGGTAGGTTTGCGCAACTTTTTCGAGTCTTTTGAGATACTTTTGATCCCCCTCCCCTACGATGAGTCCCACGGCGGGTTTTTTCCCCGTTACCTCTGCGTAGTAGAGCGCCTGCCCGATCCCTTCCGCCCATTTTTTTGCAAAATCGACCTCTATGGCATGTTCGCGGGTGAGACAATCGACTCGGGTTTTGTCAAAAAGGATATGCTCGACCTCGCCCCCAAGGGCATCGCACATGCGGGTTTGGTAGTATTTTTCGTTTTTTTTGACTGCATCCTCGGACTCTGTCGGTGTTTGCGGGGTTTCCAAAAGAAAATACAAAATCCCCGAAATCAAAACGATTAAAAGCGAAAGCAGTTTTTGCATCGGCGGGTTATTTTGTATGTTTTGCGTAGAGTTTTTCTAAAAGTTTCGTCTGTTTTTTCGCTTCTTCCAAACGCTGTTTATTGACCATAAACGCATCGAGTGCCAAAACGCTAAAAAGGGAGATAAAAATAAAAACGATAGTGATAAAAAAAGAGAGGCTAAAGCCCAAAAAAAGGAAAGTTTTAAAAGTGATAAGCGCACCGAAGAGGACGATAGCCCACGATGCGCCGAGCAAAAAGCTTATGATTCTCTCATAAATATCTTTTTGCATCAAAGTGCCTTGCGCCTAGTGATCGTCAACCGCGATTGCGCCGCCGAGGTACACATAAGTAAGCATCATGAAAATAAACGCTTGCAAAAATGCCATAAACGTAAGAAGCGCAAACGGGATCATCGGTAAAATCCACGGTGCAAGCATCAAGATAACCATCAAGAACATGTCGTCCCCTTTAACGTTTCCGAAAAGACGGAAGCTAAGAGAAACAAGACGTGAAAAATGGGAAACGATCTCGATCGGGAACATCAACCATGCCAACCACCAAACAGGTCCGAAGAAATGTTTGAAGTAAGAGATAAACCCTTGGCGGCGGATACCCTCAAAGTTATAAAAAACAAATACACAGATCGCAAGCGTCAACGCGAACTCTAAAAACGCCGTAGGCGCTTCAAACCCCGGAACAACCCCGATAAGGTTTGCAATACCTAC
>JAQUCZ010000145.1 GCA_028685945.1 Sulfurimonadaceae bacterium
GAGGAGTTTGTAGGGCTTATTAAAAATTCGGGCTTTATCCCCGTAGAGCGCGACAGCGTTTACAACGAAATTAAAACTTGGTGATGCAACACAATCTAATAAAATAATATACGAAAAAAACTCTCTTAAAGGGCTACTTCTAAGATTAAAAGAAGCTACAACGTACTACAATTAAGCAAATTCCACCAAAAAAGAGAGTACGCATGAAATACAAGGATAACTTCAATCCGACGGTCTCAAACAACAGTGTTTTTAACAATATTTTAGAGGAAAAAGAGAGCGGTAAAATCGGGTATTACGATCTGGTGCACCAAGATACGACGGAATTTAAAGAGTTTGCCAAAACGGTTAAACAAAAAAATATCGTCGTTATCGGCATCGGGGGGAGCACTCTTGGAACCTATGCAATTTACAAATTTTTAAAACACTCCAAAAAACTTGAAAAACATCTCTTGTTTATGGAGACCACCGACCCCATCGACATCAAATCGAAAATCGAGCAGATCGATCTAAACGACACGATGTTTATCGTGATCTCCAAATCGGGCACGACGGTGGAGACCGTTTCTATCTTTAAGTACATCAACTCTTTAGTCAAATGCGACAAAAACAACACGGTCGTTATCACCGAAACCGATTCCAAACTCAACGCCTACGCTGTAGCAAACGGTATGCGCAGTTTTGAAGTACCCAAAAACGTCGGGGGGCGTTTTTCGGTTTTTTGCGCGGTGGGGCTTGTGCCGCTAGCCATCGTGGGGATCGACATAGACGAACTTTTGGCGGGGGCGAAATGTGTCCACGATTCGTTCTTTGCAAAAACGCAGCATTACAAAAAGATCATGAAAAAAGGGCGTTTTTTAGTCGAATACAAACACAAATACAACATCAACGTCGTCTTTACCTACTCCTCGCGCATGGAGGGGTTCAACAAATGGTACGTGCAGCTTTGGGGGGAATCTCTAGGCAAAATCGACATCAACAAAACCAACCAAGGGCTCACCCCCGTGGGGATAACGGGACCGATCGACCAGCACTCCTTTTTGCAGCTCATTATGGAGGGCAAACGCGATAAAACGATCACGGTCGTCAAAGTGGAAGATTTCGACAACCACCTTAAAATCCCTCAGGTAACGCTTGCAGGGTTAGAGGAGCTTGATTATCTTGACGGCTTGGAGTTTTCAAAACTCATTAACATGCAAGCCGATGCGACCATCGAGGCTATTAACGCTCTTCAAGACGTGCCGTGCGACGTGCTTATCATCGACTCAATCGATGAACACTCCATTGCGAGCCTTATGTACGAGTACGAACTCCTCACCTCGGTGTGTGCCAAGTTTATGTACATCAACGCCTACGACCAACCCGGCGTAGAAGCGGGCAAAATCATCCTCAAAAATAAATTTAAATCCTAAACGCTTTCTCGGAGATGAGGCTTTAGCCTCATTTTTGCGCCATAGAAGCATTTGTAGTTTTGTATGAGGCTAAAGCCTCATCTCCAAAGATACTTTTATGGCATGTAACCTTTCCACATGCCAAGCACTTACTCCTATTCCCCTTTCATATTTCAAAATGCAATATTTTTTAGTAAGAATAATTTTTTTTGTTAGTATTGATGCAGTAAACAAGAGGATGTAAACATGAAAAATGCACCAGCTAATGCAAACATGGTTGTCTACAACGACGGAGAATTAGAACTTCAAGTTTCAATAGAAAAAGAAACGGTCTGGCTCAATAGGCAACAAATATCTGCGCTTTTTGGAAGAGATGTGAAGACTATAGGAAAGCATATCGGTAATGTGTTTAGCGATGGAGAACTAGAAAGGTTTTCAGTTGTCGCAAATTTTGCGACAACTGCGACTGATGGAAAAACTTACAATATTGAATACTACAATTTGGATGTCATCATTTCGGTTGGCTACCGAGTTAAGTCTGCAAAAGGGGTAAGGTTTAGACAATGGGCGACATCCGTGCTCAAAAGCTACATCCAAAACGGCTATGCCATAAACTCCGAAAAGATCACGCATCAAAGATTTAAAGAACTTGAAAACGAGGTGTCGCTTTTAAAGTCACAGGTGGCAAATATTGCAAAAGGTCTTGAAAACAATTCTTTGCAACCAAAGCACGGTGTTTTTTACGACGGACAAATTTATGACGCGTATGCTTTTTGTCAACGATTTAGATGTCAGCACTTTTTCGGAGATGAGGCTTTAGCCTCATTTTTGCGCCATAGAAGCATTTGTAGTTTTATATGAGGCTCAAGCCTCATCTCCAAAGATGCTTTCTCAGAAAACTTTCGATAAAATAAAAACAAAAATTTCTCACAAAAAATAATTCCAAGGCATCATCTTTATGACCCTCATCGAAATCGAAAATAACCTTCACGCGCTCATAAGTAACCTCGATCAAGAGTCGTTTATCTTTGATCTTCTTTTAGCCTACGGCATGCCAAAAGCCACTATCAAACGCCTCCAAGGAAGCGACCACGACCGCATCGAAACCGACGGCACGCTTATGCTACGAAAAAAACTCTATTTCAAAGTCGCCTCAAACGACCTGCATGCCATGATCGAGAGCCTCAAAACCGCTAAAGAGGTCACCAAACACGCCCCGAGATTTATCATCGTCACCGATTACGAAACACTCTTAGCCTACGACACGAAAACCGACGACACCCTTGATACCGAACTCTTAAACATTACCAACCACTACGACTTTTTTCTCCCTCTTGCAGGGATGGAAAAAGCCACCTTCGCCGACGAAAACCCCGCCGACGTCAAAGCCTCGATCAAGATGGCGAAGCTCTACGACGAGCTCCAAAAAAACAACGCCTTTAAAACAAAAGAGGAGATCCACGCGCTCAACGTCTTTCTCACGAGACTGCTTTTTTGCTACTTCGCAGAAGATACGAACATCTTTGCCGACAATCTTTTTACCTCCTCGATCTCATCACATACGCAAGCGGACGGAAGCGACATAGCCGACTATCTCGCGCGGCTTTTTACCGTCTTTAACACCCCGCATGCCAACAGAGCGCCGAACACCCCTGCCTACCTAAACGCCTTTCCCTACGTAAACGGCGGGCTTTTCGCCGATGCGTACGACATGCCAAGGTTTACGGCGCGCTCACGGGCACTGCTTTTAGAGATCGGAAAGCTTGAGTGGTCGCAGATAAACCCCGACATCTTCGGAAGCATGATCCAAGCCGTCGTAAGCCCCGAGCATCGCGGCGGTATGGGGATGCACTACACCAGCGTGCCCAACATCATGAAGGTGATCGAGCCGCTTTTTTTGGACGAGCTTTACGGCGAATTTGAAAAAGCCTACGAGAGTAAAACCAAACTCCAAGCCCTCCTAAAGCGCCTCACCAAGATAAAAATCTTCGACCCCGCGTGCGGCAGCGGCAATTTCCTCATCATCGCCTACAAAAAACTCAGAGAACTAGAAACAAGCATCATGAAGCGCATCGACAGTTTCTCGACCCAAAAAAGCATCGCCTACAGCGAGATCAAACTCACTCAGTTTTACGGCATAGAACTCGACGACTTCGCCCACGAGGTCGCCATGCTCTCCCTGTGGCTGGCAGAACATCAGATGAACCTAGAGTTCTACAAAGCATTCGGCAGAACCAGCCCAAGCCTGCCGCTGCATGACGGAGGGCATATCGTACATGCCAACGCTACACGCATAGAGTGGGAAGAGGTGTGCCCCAAAGAGGATGGGGATGAGATATATATTTTGGGGAATCCACCGTATTTAGGAGCAAGACTTCAAAGCAAAGAGCAAAAAGCAGATATGGCAGATGTGTTTCAAGGTGTAAAAAACTTTAACAATCTTGACTATATAGCTTGTTGGTTTTACAAAGGTGCCAGCTACATCAAAAACGCACATGCCAAAGCCGCTTTCGTAAGTACAAACTCCATCAGCCAAGGGGAACAAGTCGGCATCCTTTGGACGCATATTTTAGGTGAAAATATAGAGATAGATTTTGCATATCAATCGTTTAAATGGAAAAATAACGCTAAAGATAATGCAGGCGTAACAGTCGCAATTATCGGGCTTAGAAACAGTTC
>JAQUCZ010000146.1 GCA_028685945.1 Sulfurimonadaceae bacterium
ATAAAAATTAAATAAAATCTAGTTATAATTACTTATTCTAAATTTGGATTAAGTAAATGCCTAGAACGAAAACAAAAAGAGAATTTTCCTTTAAGCCGCGATTTAAACATTTTCTCCCCAAAGAGGGGGGAGGCGAGGCGATCAGACTCCTGCACGAGGAGATAGAAGCGCTGCGTCTTATGGATTATCAGGGGCTTTACCAAGAGGATGCCGCGCAAAGTATGGGTGTTTCGCGCCCCACATTTTCGCGCATCGTGCGCAACGCCCGCATGAAAGTAGCCACGGCGCTTATCAACGGCAAGGAACTCATTATTGAGGATGAGAGAAAAGATTTTCGCGTCGCTTTTATCTGCGGCGATAGCGAAAATTTCGGCACACTTTCCCTTGACGCTCCTTTTATTGTCGTGGCGCATTTGGAAGGGGAGAAAATTTTGGGGATAAAAACGGTTGCCAACCCCGTGCACGATTCTTCGATTCGTCCCGGATCGATTCTCCCTAAAGTGCTTTATGAGGAGAACGTGAACTATCTCCTAACCGATAAAGCGGGGGAGGGGCTGAAAAACTCCCTTTTAAACAGGGGAATTTTTCTTATAAAAAAAGAGGCACTAACCAAAGAGGAACTTACGAAACTCTATCTTCTCGTTTAAGCACTGGGGAGGTTGCAGCTGGGATTTCCTTGGCATGTAACCTGTTCGCCGATATTAAAGAGAAATGCGTTGATAAAATTGTAGGTGTTGTGGTTTTCGTGTTGCAACTCTTCAAAAGTAACGTAATGCTCTTGTTTGTTTAAAAAATCTTTCTCGAGCGATTTGATAAAGCTGTGGGTTCCCAGAGAATCGGTAAAAGGGAGAAAGATAAAGCTAAAAAAACCGCACGGAAGCTCCACGTAGCGCTCGATATCGGTGAGGCGTTTGTGCTTGCCAAGCTGCTCGGAGATATTCTCTTTGGAATAGATAAGCGCCAAAGTTACGGGAACGTCGTAGCGACGCATATTGTAAAGAAAATGCTCTATCAAATCTTCAAGTTTTTCTATGACATGTTTCGTGCATTCGGCTTGCGTCATGCCGCTGTTTAAATAGTTCGAGGTCATTTGTGTCCCTTTTTTGTATCTATAGAAATTATTGTACACAAAAATAGGGTGTTTTTACCCTCTTTTTGCATAAAACTCCGCTTTAAACGCCGCATATCTATCGTTTAAAATAGCTTCTCTTGCTCTGCGCATTAAAGTAAGATAGTAGTGCAGATTGTGGATCGTAGCCAGTCTAAAGTAGGTGATCTCGCGTGCGCGGAAAAGATGGTTTATATAGGCGCGCGAATAGGTTTGGCATGTGAGACAATCACACTCGGGATCGATCGGCGCGGTGTCCTCTTTGTAGATCGCGCCTTTGATATTGAGTTTTCCAAAACTCGTAAAGAGGGTTCCGTTGCGTGCATTGCGCGTGGGCATGACGCAGTCGAACATATCGATCCCCCGCTCGATATTTTCCACCAAATCCTCGGGCGTTCCCACCCCCATAAGGTAGCGCGGTTTATCGCTTGGCATGTACTGCACCGTGTGTTCTACCGTATCGTACATATCTTGGTTGGCTTCCCCGACGCTTAAGCCCCCGATGGCAAAACCGTCGTAGGGCAGAGCGCAAAGTTCGGTGGCGCTTTGGGTACGAAAAGCCTTGTCGGTTCCCCCTTGGATGATCGCAAAGATATTTTGATCGACGCCGATCCCTTGGGATTGTTTGTCTCTGAAGTATTCAATCGACTCTTTTGCCCATGCCGTTGTTCTCTCGATGCTTAGCTTGATACGCTCTTGGGTGGCGGGAAGGGCGACGAGATCGTCTAAAATCATCATGATATCGCTGCCGAGATTGAGCTGAATGTCGATCACCTTTTTAGGGGTAAAGAAGTGTTTGCTCCCGTCGATGTGGCTGCGAAACTCGATCCCGTCCTCTTTTGGCTTGGACATATCGCTAAGGCTAAATGCCTGAAACCCGCCGCTGTCGGTGAGAAAGCTTTTTGGGTATTTGGTAAAACCGTGAAGTTTGCCCATCTTCGCAACAGTCGTATCTCCGGGGCGCAGATACATATGGTAGGTGTTTGCCAAAATAATCTCGGCACCGAGTAGCTCCAAAACGTCGTGTACGTCGAGACTTTTGACGCTTCCTACCGTTCCCACGGGCATAAATACGGGGGTTTTAATGGTGGAGTGGGCGGTTTTTATGGTGCAGGCACGGGCATTTTTGCTAGTGGCATCGAGGGTAAATTCCATTCGTTTTTTCCTATACGTAACTCTATTTTTCGCAATTATACCATTTTAAAAAATGTGACGAAAATATTATGATATATATTATCATAATCAGGAAATTTTAAGGAGTTGCGAAATATAATTTGATTACTATTATCAATAAAAGGTGTTACACAATGGAGTTTTTAAAAGAGACGGTCGATTACGGAGTCCTCGGAATTTTATTCCTGATGAGTTTTATCTCTATCGCACTTTCGTTTGAGCGTTACTTTTTTTACAAAAAGATCAATCTTGCCGACTACAAAACAAAAAACGAGATCGAGATAGCGCTAACGAATAACCTCTCCACTATCTCGATGATCGGCTCAAACGCTCCTTATGTAGGGCTTTTGGGGACGGTAATCGGGATTATGGTGGTGTTTTACGATATGGGGCAAAACGCTTCGCTTGAGACTTCGGTGGTGGTGATCGGGCTCTCGTTGGCACTCAAAGCAACCGCTCTTGGGCTTTTGGTGGCGATCCCTTCGATGATGCTTTACAGCGGGTTTTTGCGTAAAACCGATACGTTGATGGGGAGATTCGAAGATGCGATCAATCAAAAGGTATGACGGTATCAACGTCGTTCCCTTTATCGACGTTTTGCTTGTTTTGCTTGCTATCGTGTTTGTTATCTCGAACTTTATAGCGCTTGGAAAAATCGATGTAGCTCTTCCCTCCTCTTCGACCAAAGAGGCGATAAAAGAGGTGGAGCGAAAGATCGTTATTACCGATGCACACGAGTTTTATATAGACGACGTAGCAACGCAAAAAGAGGCTTTTAGAGCAAAAATTGCAACCTTTGCTCCGGAAGACGTTATCACGATCATCTCCGACAAAGGGGCGGTGTACGAGGATTTCATCTTCGTCGTAGATGTTTTAAAAGAACACGGACTTGAAAAAATTTCGATGGCGGTGCAAAAATGAAAGAGCTTGTAACTATCGATTCTAAAAAACTTTTTTCGGCTACGAAAGTGGTGCAGATCGTGCATAACGCGCAGATATACACGCTTCGTATTACGCGTGACAATAAGTTGATTTTAACAAAATAAGGGGTTTGGCATGTTAAAGGGAAATAATAATCTTAAGGGTTTTAGCATTTCGTTCGGGGTTCATGCGGCGATATTAGCGGTAATTTTATATACCTCTTCCCAAGAGAGTGTAGCCAATGCGGTGCAAGAGAAATTTGTTACCATCTCGCTTAGCAGTTTTGAACTTCCAAAACCTCAAGAAGCGGTGCAGCCTAAAGTACAGCCCAAACCCAAAAAAGTAGAACCCAAACCCGAGGTGAAAAAAGAGGTGCCAAAACCGTGCCCAAAACCTAAAAAAGAGAAAGCGCAAGAGGTGGTTCAAGAGCAGATCGCAGAGCCCGAGGTGATCGAAGAGGTGCAAGAGACACAACAAGAGGTCGTTCAAGAGGAGATCGTAGAGCCCATCGAAGCGATTGAGACGGCAGCTTTGGAACCCACCGAGGTTACTCCTATGCCGAGTGCTGCTACTTTGGAAGAGGAGTTTGTCAAAACAAACTTCGAGATCATCCGTGATATGGTTTTAGCCAACCTTAAATACCCCAACATGGCAAAAAGAATGGGGCAAACGGGGATCGTCGAGCTTATTTTGGTGATCGATACCTCGGGGAAATTGCTTGAGGTTATATTGCAAAAATCTTCGGGGTACAAACTGCTTGATAAAAGTGCGTTGCAAGCCGCAACACGCCTCAGCGAAGCGATATTGCCCAATCCGCAAGCCGTCTCGAGAGTGGTCTTGCCGGTTGCTTTTGCAC
>JAQUCZ010000147.1 GCA_028685945.1 Sulfurimonadaceae bacterium
TTTATAGCCAAAAAGGGGTGTATTATGTGTAACTCTAACCATGAATGTAAAACCGTCCGAAATCATATTTGCTCTTTGCCGCTAGAGGAGCATCAAGCGCAAGTGGAGAGATGCTATTTTTGTCTTACTCACGATAATCGCAACGTCAACAGCGGCGTGGTGCATAAAACAGACCACCATGTTCGGATGTCCTACGTCGATAAATATTACGATTTTATGAGCGGTATAAGAAGATGCCAAGCAGGGGCAGCGCTTGGCATGTAAGAAGGTTAGAGGAGCTTTTTCATAAGCTCTATATGGTAGCTTTCTTGGAAGTTGATAAAATCGAAAAACTTTGAGAGTTCTTCATCTTTTATAGCGGCGCTGAGCTCGCGGCACATCTCTTTAGCCGCTTCCTCTTCGGCAATGCCGTCATGCACGAATTGATTGAGATCCTTTATGTGGTAGGTGAGTTCGTGCAACTCTCTTGGAAGTGCCAAAATCCCCATTTTTGCCATCATGTTACCGAATGATTTAAGATGAAAATGCGATTCGGCTACAAGGTCTTCAAATACGTTGTAATGAAGTGCAATATCGGTGCGCGCTTGCATGTAGGCGTAGATCAAAATCAGCTCATACTCTTTGTAAGACTCCTCAAACAAAAACATCGTCAGGGCGTCGATCTGCTCTTTATCGAGGTTTTTATCCCCCCATTTTCGTTGCATCCCAAAAGCGGTTATCTCTTTGTTATTGCCCGAATCTTTTAAGATTTGCGAGAGGTATTCCATGAGGTAGGCATCGTCGGTTCTTAGCCGCTCCCCAAGGGGCGTTTGGGGGTAGAGAGCTTGTGTTTTGGCTACGGCGTTTTTAAGTGCCTGAACCAGTTCGAATACCGATTCGCGTTTATAAAGCATCATAGCGTCGCGGTCGTAATTGTAGTCGTTGCCGCATGCCAAGATTTCATTGCCGATCCACTTCATGTGGCGAAATGCGATAAGGGAAAACTCGTAAAGGCGCGATTTGATCGCTTCGTCGTTCACGGCAAACGAGGCAAAAAGCACCTCAAGCCAAAGGCGGTGTTTAGCTTTGTAAAGGTTATTTTGCATCATCTTGTACCTCGCAGCTCTCTTTCATTTTTAGCACGTGCATCTCCTCTTTTTTCCCCTCTTGGAGGTTTTCATAATTTATCATCGATGCGACAAAAGCACTCAGCACCATATCGGCGCAGATCTGCTGCTGGGGCGAGGCACCCCCGAGTTTTGCGTTCATTTTGTGGATCGCTTCTTGGGCGAAAGAGGTAGAATTGTTTTTTATCATCTCGGTAAACATCGAACCCACCACGACCGTATCTTGGCAGCCGTTGGTCGCAAAACGTACATCTTCTATGGTGTCGCCCTCTTTAAGAAGGGTGTAAAAAATGACGTATTCACCCGTTTTTTCATCTACGGCGACCCCTACGCCGCTGGCATGTTCAAGTTTGCCGTAGTTTTGAGGGTTCATCAGGTGGCTTAAAACCTCGGGGTTCATCCCTTCGGGGAGTTGTATGTTGTCCATAATGCTTCTTTTCGTGTGGAGTTTTAGGTGTATTTTAGTGCGTTTTAGCCTAATGCAAACTAAAATCGGGTTAAATATCCGTATCATAATCGAGGAAATAATTTGGGATACAATTTAGAAAACAAACTCGTCGTGGCGGTGAGTTCGCGCGCACTTTTCGATCTGGAACGTGAAAATAGCGTTTTTGAGGAGCAGGGGCTTGATGCGTATTACCAGTACCAGCTTGAGCACGAAAACGACGAAGTAACCAAAGGTACGGGGTTTCGTTTGGTAGAAAACCTCTTGAAAATCAATCGACTTTTTCCAAAAGAAGAGCGTCAGGTGGAGGTGCTGATCCTCTCGCGCAATAACGCTGCAACGAGTTTGCGTATTACCAACGCCATCAACAAATACGACCTAGAGATCGTGCGCTCGGGGTGGACAAGCGGGCAGGATATTTCCAAATATCTTAAACCTTTTAAGGTCGATCTTTTCCTCTCTGCAAACGACGAAGACGTGCTCAATGCTCTTGAAAACGGGGTTGCCGCGGCTAAAATTCTTCCCGCGTCTTCAAACGTACATGCCTCGCAAGGGGATCAGGTACGCATAGCGTTTGACGGGGATGCGGTGCTTTTTTCGGAGGAGTCGGAGCTTATCTATAAAGAGAAGGGGCTTGAAGCGTTTTTGGAGCACGAAAAACAAAACCGCTACAATCCGCTGGGGCAGGGACCCTTTGCCAAGTTTCTTTTGACCTTGGCGCGCCTGCAGGAAAAGTTTCCCGACAACGGTTCACCTATTCGCACCGCTTTGGTAACCGCCAGAAGCGCGCCGAGTCACGAGAGGGTGATAAAAACGCTCAACCTTTGGGGCGTGCGGATAGACGAAGCATTTTTTTTAGGGGGCAGCGAAAAGTTCGAAGTGCTTCAGGCTTTTGGAGCGGATATATTTTTTGACGACCAAGACGCGCATTTAAATCTCTCCTCGAACGTCGTACCCAGTGCGAAGGTGATTTCTAAGAAAATAGAGAGTTTTAGTCGTGGTAAGTGACGGGAGTGCGTCATAGAAAAGAGGCGTATTCCAACCTTTAAACAGCCCGATATTTACAGACTAAAGTCTGCGTTACGGGTATGGCATGTTGCTTTTTTGAGAATCAAACCTATTTTTATCTGCTTGCAAACTCTAAAAGAGTACAATGGCTCAAAAATTTACAAAAAAACTTTTTTAAAATAAGGAGAAACTATGGAGTGTGAATTCCCTACGGTCAATTCAAATATGGATGAAGTAAAAGAGATTTTCGGTATGGTACGAACGATTGCAGTTTTGGGGCTCTCACCCGATCCCGAAAAAGATTCCCACAGAGTGGCGAGTTATTTGCAATCTAAGGGATTTAAAATTATCCCCGTGTACCCTAAAGAGGAGAGTATTTTAGGGGAAAAAGTGTACCGCTCTTTGGCGGAGATTCCTGAGCCGGTTGATATGGTGAACATCTTTAGAAAGCCTGATGCACTCGGTGCGATCGCCGATGCGTGTATAGCGCGCGGGGACGTGAAAGTGTTTTGGGCGCAAAAAGGGATCGTCAACAACGAAGCGGCGCAAAAAGCTAAAGATGCAGGGATGCGCGTAGTGCAAAACCAATGCTCTATGGTCGATCATAGAACCCTTTTTCAAGGCTAGACGTTGGTACCTTTACAAAAAATCTACGATGCCCAAGAGCGTATCAAAAATATTGCGGCAAAAACCCCTTTTTCGTATGCGCCTTATTTGAGCGAGCTTAGCGGCTGCGAGGTGTATCTTAAAAAAGAGAATCTTCAAGTAACGGGTGCGTTTAAAATTCGCGGCGCCTACAATAAAATAGCAACCCTAAGCGATGCCCAAAGAGGGTGCGGGGTGATTGCCGCAAGTGCCGGAAACCATGCGCAGGGCGTGGCGATGTCGGCACTGAAATTCGGTATCCGCGCGGTGATCGTGATGCCCGAATCGACACCGCTTACAAAGGTGAACGGCGTAAAACATTACGGCGCCGAGGTTATTTTGGCGGGGGGCAATTACGATGAAGCGTATGCCTACGCAAAGTTTTACGGCGAGAAAAACTCTCTAACGTTCGTGCACCCTTTTGAAGACGAAGAGGTGATCGCGGGGCAGGGTACGGTAGCGCTCGAAATACTCGAAGCATGCCAAGAGATCGATGCCGTAGTGGTTCCTGCAGGGGGCGGCGGGCTTGTTTCGGGTATGGCATGTGCCATCAAAGCGCTGAACCCCAAGATCGAAGTGATCGCGGTAAGTGCCAAAGGTGCCCCCGCGCTCAAAGAGTCGTATGAGCAGAAAAAGCCCATAGACACTAAAAGCGTACGCACCATCGCCGACGGGATTGCGGTGCGCGACACCTCTGCCGTGACGCTTGGGCATATGCTTGAGACGGTGGATCGTTTTATCAGCGTGGATGATGAAGAGATTGCAAGTGCGATCTTGTTTTTGCTTGAAAAACAAAAACTCGTGGTTGAAGGTGCGGGAGCGGTGGGCGTTGCCGCACTTTTGCATGACAAACC
>JAQUCZ010000148.1 GCA_028685945.1 Sulfurimonadaceae bacterium
ACGCAAGCGTGGCAGAGATCAAAAACAAAGCGCTCCAGTCGAAAAATCTTACAAAAGCTTCCAAAGAAAAAACCGATCTCTTGCAGCAAACGACAAAATCGCTCGATACCAAAGCGCATGAAACGAGTGACGTGGTCAAACACGCTTCGGAGAGACTGTTTGTCTCCCTTGTAGAGATCGATCACGTGCTGTTTAAAGTATCAAATTATGCAAAAATCTTTAAAACGGCTCAGGGTGATGAGATCAAGATCGACGACCATCACGCATGCCGCTTAGGAAAATGGTACGAGGAGTACGGCAAAGAGCATTTTGGGGAGCTCAAAGAGTATAAAGAGCTTGTAGAGCCGCATAAAAACGTTCACGGCAAAGTTCTTGCTATTTTGGAAAATATCTCTAAAACGGGCAAAATCGATCGTGCTTTCATACTTAAAAATATTTCCGAAGTGGAAGAAGCAACGAAGGCGTTGTTTAATATGCTCGAAGATATGGTGAGTGCAAAATTTGATAACTAAAGAGAAGCAATGCTCAGAGAACTGTTAAGGGAAAACTTGGAGTCTCTGATGCTCACGGTAGAAAAGATAGGGTATGCGTTTGATCTTCTAAGCGACAAAGAGGTTGCCAAAGAGGATCTGTTGGAAGTGAAGCGTTTGGTTCATTCGCTCAAAGGAAATCTGATGCTTATAGGGCTTGAGGATGATGCGGCTTTGGCGATACGACTCGAAGAGCTGATCTTTTCCCATGCCGAGCTCTCAAGCGAGGGGGAGGTATTCCTCTCCAAAACCACGATCAACGAGTGGTATAAGCTTTTAAACGAGATTGAGTTTAGTTTGAAAGGGTATATGTTTTAAAGGTTGCCAGGGGTAGTGCCCCTTGCAAAAAAGATTAGTCGATGCTCTTTAAAAACGAGCACATAAGTCTTACGCCCGCGCCCGTAGCACCGTACACGTTACAATCCCATGCCGCTTCGGTATACGCGCTCCCCGCAATGTCAAAGTGAAGCCATTTCTCTTTATTTTCCTCTTTGATAAACTTATCCAAGAAAAGCCCCGCCGTAATAGCTCCGCCGTAAGGTTTGGAAGATACGTTGCTTATATCGGCTATCTCGCTTTTGAGAAGTTTTTTAAGATGGTTGTTAAAAGGCAAGCTTCCGATAAGCTCTCCCGAACTGTTTGCCGCATCAAAAAAGCGGTGTTTGAGTGCATTTGAATGCCCCATAACACCCGTGGTGTATTGTCCAAGAGCCACCATACAAGCGCCCGTAAGCGTTGCGAAATCGAAAATATAATCCGCCTGAACCTTTTCCTGAGCATAATCGAGTACGTCGGCAAGAACCAAGCGCCCCTCGGCGTCGGTATTGCGTACCTCGATCGTGGTTTTGCTTCTGGAGACGAGTATGTCGTCGGGTTTGTAAGCGTTGCCGCCCACCATATTTTCCACCGCACCGATAAATACGTGCACTTCTATGTCGAGTTTAAGCTCGCTTGCCGCTTTGATCATTCCCAAAACGCCGCATGCTCCCGCTTTGTCCATCTTCATCGTCACCATCGACGTGGGTGCTTTTAAGCTAAGCCCGCCGCTGTCGTAGGTTAAACCTTTTCCCACAAGGGTGATAATTTTTTTCGGATTTGCGGGTTTGTAGCTTAGGTGGATCAGCTGGCTTTGGTGTACCGAAGCGCGACCTACGGCAAGCATAGCGTTCATATTCTCTTTTTTTAGCCCCTCTTCGTCCAAAATAGTACACTCAAGACTGTTCTCAAATGCAAGTTTTTTTGCAAAAAGAGCGAGAGTTTCGGGGTTGATCTCTTGGGGCGCTTTGTTGACGATGTCGCGGGTAAAGCAGGTTGCTTGTGCTACTACCATCGCTTCGTTAAATGCCGCTTCAAACTCCGCAAAATTTGCACCTTCACATGCCAAGAATATAGTTTCAAGGGCGACTTTTTTGGGTTCGGAGCGGTAGAAATTAAAATCGTACCCACCAAGTACAAACCCTTCGACGAGGGCATTAACGAAACGCATATCGCTTAGTTGTGTTTTGGCACTTGTATAGTTGGAGCTTTTAAGCGCTTTTACCGCTGCCGCTGCCGCGCTGCGAATCGAAGCCGCGTCAAGCTTTTCGATGCCACATGCCAAGAGAGCTTTTTCGTGCAAGAAACAAAGGGTGTCTTGTTCGGCTTTAAAACCCGCTTGGTTTAGCAGTTTTGCCTCTTTGTTTTTTTCGATATCCTCTTTGGTTATAAAGCTAACGAGGATATCCGCTTTTGTTTTGTCGGTAGATTTATTGATAAGTTCTAATTGCATATTTGTCTCTTTTTTTAGTCGAATTTTAAAATAGATTTTGCTTGGATCATATCTTTATCGCCGCGCCCCGAGAGGTTGACGATGACAAGTTTGTCTTTGATAAGCGGCATCTTTTTGAGATACGCTATGGCATGGGAAGACTCAAACGCGGGGATGATCCCCTCTTTGCGCGAAAGCCATACGAACGCTTCCATCGCTTCATCGTCGGTAACGTTATCGTAGATCACGGTGCCGTTGTCTTTGTGGAAAGCATGTTCGGGTCCGATCCCCGGATAATCAAGTCCTGCCGAGATGGAGTGGGCTTCAAGCACCTGACCGTCTTCGTCTTGCAAAAGGTAACTCATCTGCCCGTGTAAAATCCCCGGGCGACCCTTTTCGAGCGAACAGCCGTGTTTATTGCTCTCTATTCCCAAACCGCCCGCTTCTATGCCGATGCACTGCACCTCCTGATCTTCCAAAAAGTGTTGGAAGGTTCCGATGGCGTTACTTCCGCCGCCGATACATGCCAAGACGTAATCGGGCAAGCGACCCTCTTTTTCCAAGATTTGCGCGCGCGCTTCGTAGCCGATAATCGACTGAAAATCGCGCACCATCAAAGGGTAGGGGTGGGGACCCGCCACGGTTCCGATAATGTAAAAAGTATCGCGTGCATTGGTAACCCAGTGGCGGATTGCGTCGTTCATAGCGTCTTTGAGGGTTTTGCTGCCGCTCTCGACCGCATGCACTTTGGCACCCAAAAGTTTCATACGAAACACGTTAAGCTCTTGGCGTGCTACGTCTTTTGCACCCATAAATACTTCACACTCCAACCCCAAAAGTGCCGCGACGGTTGCGGTTGCCACGCCGTGCTGTCCTGCACCCGTTTCGGCGATCACTTTTTTGTACCCCAAGCGTTTTGCCATAAGCCCTTGGGCGATTACGTTGTTTACTTTATGAGCGCCCGTGTGGTTTAGGTCTTCGCGTTTGAGATACACTTTTGCGCCCACTTCTTCGGAGAGGTTTTTGGCATAATAAAGCGGGGAGGGGCGCCCGACGTAGTCTTTGAGGTAGTAATCCACCTCTTTCCAGAAATCTTTGTCAAAGCGGATGGATCGGTACTCCTCTTCGAGTTTTAAAAGAGCCGGCATAAGCGTTTCGGGAACGTAGCGTCCGCCGAACATGCCAAAGTGCCCGTTTTTATCGGGATCGAATTTGGAGGGTTTTGGTATATACATTTTAGTTAACCTCGATTAAAGAATAGACGGAAGTTAGTTCTTGGAGTTTTTTATGCCCGTCCAAAAATACCAAATTCATTACAAAACACGCTTCGATACACTCCGCGCCCGCTTGGTGGATCAGCCTTGCCGCCGCACATGCCGTACCGCCCGTAGCGATAAGATCGTCGATCAAAAGCACTCTGGCATGCGGCACTTTGCTAAATGCGTCAAGATGCACTTCGATCTCGTCTACGCCGTATTCCAAAGCGTATTTTTCGCTTATAGTGGTGTAGGGGAGTTTCCCTTTTTTACGGATAGGCACGAAACCGATACCTAACATCTGTGCGAGTGCCGCTCCGAAGATAAAGCCGCGCGCGTCGATCCCCGCGATAAAATCGAATTTTTGATCTCTGTATCTGTGGTAGAGGTGGTTCATTAAAACGCCGAACGCATTTGCATCGTTTAAAAGGGTGGTAATATCTTTAAACA
>JAQUCZ010000149.1 GCA_028685945.1 Sulfurimonadaceae bacterium
CTTTGATGGGAAATATGATCGCCAATGCGCTGATGAACAACAAAAACTTTGCAAACAACGCGGCAAACGCCAATAGAAGCTCTTACTCGCGTTCGGCAACGCCAAGCTCTTCAACGTCAAAATCCTCCACGGGAAAAAGCTACTTCGGTTCGGGCAGCTCCAAGTCCCCTTCATCCACTTCAAGCTACGGGAGCTGATCGATGGTTACGTTGCAAAATATCCGTCCCATCGACGATGCAAAGCTATCCGAGTTGGGGCTTACGTGGCATACCGACAAAGACGGCTCAAAATATGTCGGCGACTCGCTTGTAGAGGTCACTCAAGCCGAAGCAGAGGCGTATTACGAAGCAGCGAACGAACTTTATGATATGTATGCCGAAGCGGCGCAATATGTAATTGATAACAACCTCTTTTTTGAGCTGGGTATCCCGTTTAACCTCATTGAGCCTATCAAAAAAAGCTGGGAAAACGACGTGCATTGGCATCTTTACGGGCGCTTTGATCTCTCGGGGGGGATTGATGGAGCACCGATAAAACTTATAGAGTTTAACGCCGATACGCCGACCGCTTTGTTTGAAACGGCACTCCTGCAATGGGCGCTTTTAAAACACAACAATATGGATGAAGAGAGCCAGTTTAACAACGTTTACGATGCGATACGGGAGAATTTTAAACGTCTTATCACCCTTTTTGACGATACGGAGCTTTTCGATGAGCGTTATGAGGGGTGGAAGATTCTTTTCTCCTCGATAGACGGGAACGAAGAGGAGGAGGCGACCACGAGGCTGTTGCAGCAAATGGCGACCGATGCAGGCTTTGTTACGGGGTTTGAGTATCTGCAAAACGTGAAGTTTGACGAAGAGGGTATCTACGATCGCGAGGGCAATGAGTACGAGTATTGGTTCAAGCTTTACCCGTGGGAGGATATCGCTATAGACGAGCCTGAGCTTGCTACGACGCTGGGTGCAATTATGCAAAACCAAAAAGCGATTATCCTCAACCCTGCTTACACGCTCCTTTTCCAGTCAAAAGGGATGATGAAGATATTATGCGATCTTTTTCCCGATTCGCCGTATCTGCTTAAAACCTCTTTTGAACCGCTTAAAGGCGTCAAACAGGTTGAAAAACGGGTGTTCGGTCGCGAAGGTGCCAACACGCAGATTATCAACGCTGACGGTAGCGTGGCGGCTGCAAATGAAGGACCTTACGAGAACTTTAAAAAGGTGTACCAAGAGTATGTGGAGTTTGCGCAAGACATCCACGGCAACAAATACCAAGCGGGGGTCTTTTTTGCCTATGAGGGGTGCGGCTTAGGTTTTCGCCGAGGCGGTGTAATCCTTGACAATATGAGTAAATTCGTAGGGCACGTGATCGTTTAATTACTGCCGCTTACATGCCATGAAAAAGTATGGCATGTGGCATAAAAATTCAAATAGATATAACTTTTGTATGAAATGTTAGCTTCTCAAGTTAGTAATGTGTGTAAGCAGACAACCCTCAGGAAGTAGGGGAAGTTGCTTTTTTGAGAGTTTGCAAATGTTCTTTGTAAAGAGCGAGTGCGATGTGCATGTAAGCCGATTTGATAGCCCCCGGACGAATCTCTTGCAAAAGTGCATCGATGGTTTTATCATCATAGCCTTTATAAAGGAGCCATGCACTAGCAACGAGGACACTTCGGGAAAGACCGAGTGCGCAGTGTACAAAAATATTTTCTTTGCTTTGTTCTATCTTCTCTACCGCTTGATGCAGCAGCTGTGCCGAGGGGATCGTAAGGTCTAAAAAATTAAGACGCTCTTGGCGTAGAGAGATATTTTGCAGCTGTTGTTCCGTTGCAAGATTAAGCCTTGTATGTATTGCGAGTGATTCTAGCTCTTTTGTTTCACGCGCCGTGGGGAAACGTCCTAAATAGAGATGGTCTTTAACATGGACAACAAGGGGAATTTTGCGTTTATAATAGTGCCACGAAAGGTAACTGCCCAAAAAATAGGGGAAAAAAAGGATCCATTGAACTATATTTGGGGAGGATTTTATGCCTATAAACCCGTTATTGCACCCAAAAGCATAGGCGGTACTCACAAGGAAAAGGGAAGCAAAAATCCATAAAAAAATCGGTGCAAATAAGAGGTCGCTCGAAAAAAACGCTATCAGGGCAAGTGTGCTTCCACCAAGATAATAGAGGGCTATTTTAATATGCCTAGGGGTAGTGAAACGTTCGATAAGATAGTTTTGTTTTTTCTTGGAAAAAAGGTACAAAGCAAAAAGACCGACAACGGCGCCGCTAGGGATGTCGATAAAATGGTGCTGGTAGACGACAAGGGTAGAGACGGCTACAAGCAGAAACCAAAATCCTACAAATACTTTTAACCAATAAGAAAGGTACTTGAACATAGAGGCATACAAGACGATAGTAAAACTGATATGCAACGAGGGAAGTTGATTAAAGGGAAGATCGGCTTGTAAGAGGCGGAATAAAAAGCTAAAAGATTCGCTGTGCGGTTTACTAAAACTAAACTGCAAAGGAAACAAAATAAAGCAAAGTACCGAAAAACAAATAATAAAAAAGACTCTCAGCGCCAAGATTCTTAATTCGAGCCGTGTATAAGGAAGTAAAAAAGCGATGCAAAAAAGAAGATCCGAAGAGATATAAGGGATTATAAAAGAGGGGATAAAAGGTATCTCTTTTTCCCAGCCCATAAAAAAAGAGGGGTGGGGCGCATGGAGAGAAGCGTAATAATTGGCGCTTCCATAGAGTAAAAAAAATACGATCCCCATGTAAAGCATCCAGACAAAACGCTCTTTTGGCGTACTTGTAGCATCCAAAGCGGGATTAAAATTAGTTGTGTACATGCGGCTTTGCACCTAGTTGTGCGATGGAAACACTAAAGATTCCCCAATCGTCTATGCTCTGTTCCAGCTTTGTAAAACCCACATTTTGAAAAAGGGTATCGAGTTCGTATTGGGTACGACGGCGCATCACCCAGCGTCTTTGTTGATGGTTGCCTAAAACATTGGCAATTTGTTCGAGTTGCGGGTGCCACGGCTGTCCCGTATAGAGGAGATACCCGCCTTCGCGTAGACTCGAAGCAACTCCCTCAATCGCATTTTGGATAAGATCGTTATCGTTAAAGAGTTCAAAGACCCCTGAAATAACGACAATATCGGGGCGGTAAGAAAGGGAACTATAACTTGTCTGTGCAAATGCATCCGCCTGTTCGTAGTGAATATTCTCCAATCCGCGCTCTTTGGCAAGTTTTTGCCCTTGCTTGATGTTTTGTTCCTGATAATCACGTACGTAGATCGTAACGTTTTTGTAGGTTGCGGCTAATTCGATAAGGTAACGGGCAGGCCCCCCTGCAATATCTAAAATGGTAACATTCTCTTGCGTCTGTAAAAGTGCTTCTATTTTTTTCGTGAGAAGTGTTATCGTGTTGTGTTTACGTTTTCTAATCCCTTTCCAGCCGATGCTGTTGAGGTATGCTTTGTCGATCAACTCCCCGATTTTTGTAACTCCTTTGGGGGTATTTTCGTAAACATAATCAAGTGTCACTCCCGAATCGAATCCGTATTGTAAGCCGATTTGCATCCCTTGACTTAAAAACCCAAATTTTTTCATAAAAAACGTTTGAAGAATATAGTTGATTTTTCGCATGCCGGAAAGAGAGCCGTACATAATTCTGTCATGTTCGTTTTGTGTCCAACGTACGCTCTCTTGCAGAAGGGAAGGTTGTTTATAATCGAATGATTGACGAATAAACTCTGCTATGGCATCGATGGCAATATGTGCATTTTCTTCATACAGCACACCGTGGTAGAAACCTTCAAGTGCAACAAAGCGTTTGAGAGGGGAGGAAAGATTGGCAAAAAAATCTCCTTCGACGGCACTATCGACTACGAAATCTTTTGTTGCGCAAAGTACTAGCGTAGGCACTACGATCGCTTGTGCATCTTGTACCACTCTTTG
>JAQUCZ010000150.1 GCA_028685945.1 Sulfurimonadaceae bacterium
TTGTGCCAGCCCTACGAGGATAAGATAGAGTGAAGCGACCGCAATCGTATGGGGGTCGTCGGTAAAAAGAGCCGCAGCACTTTGGCTAAAGAGAATAAGGCACACCCCTACAAACCCCATAAAAGCGTAGGCGATTCTGCCGCTGATGATCCCCGCGCGATACGCCCTCTCATAATCTTTGGCACCTATATACTGCCCCACAAGCGCCATCGCCGCGATGGAGAAACCAAACCCCGGCATAAATGCGATTCCCTCGATACGCAGCCCCACCTGATACCCCGCAAGCTCCGCCGTGCCGTACCACGTGATGATCGAAACAAACACCAAAAAAGAGAGGCTCGAGACCCCCCGCTCCAGCGCCGCACTCCACCCCACATGCCAAGCGCGCACCAGATCGCGCACACGCACAAGCGGCAACATCCCGAGCGGGAATGTTCGTTTCTTTTGCCAAGAACCAAAAGCCCCCAAAAGCCAAAGATACGCCGCAACGTTAAAAGCATAGGCAATAAGCGTCGCATACGCCGCCCCCGCGATCCCCATCGCTTCAAACCCGAAATGCCCGAAGATAAGTACGTAGTTTAAAAACGCATTAAGCGCGGCGGAGAGAAGTTTGATATAGAGGGAGTTTTTCGTATCCCCCGCCGCAGAGAGCGCATTGTAAAAAAGGGCATCGAGGAACATCATGCTCATCCCGCATGCCAAGATTCCGAAGTAGATTCCCCCCTCCTCTACCACCTCGCTTTGCGCACCCATAAGGGCAAAAAGCTCCTCGGCATAGCTAAATGTCGGGATTGTTACAAAGAGTGAGAGACACAGCGCGACCAAAGAGAGGGAATATACCAACGCCGATGCACGGTGTTTGCGTCTTTGCCCTATAAAGCGCGCTACCATTGCATTGCCGCCCACCACGTAAAGGGTCATCAGCACGTTTACGACCATCATAAACTGCATACTCATCCCCACCGCCGCCAAGGCATGTACACTCACCATCCCGACCATAATCATGTCGATTAAAATCTGTAAAATATCGACGAGGTGTTTAAGCGCGGCGGGGATGGCTAAAGAAAAGACCTTTTTGGTATCTGTAGAAACTACGCGTGAAAAAATTTTGCTACCTCTTGCATCTCGTTCATAAGCGCCTCTTTGGTTGCAAACTCCAAGACGATCCGCTCTTTTTTCTCCTCTTTTGGAGGGGTGAAATCAAACACTAAAACATAAGCACAGAGTGTCACTTTATCGCCGTAAAGCTCCGCCCATTCCAAACTCATCTCGGCTCTCTCTCCGTGCATGTCGACGACGACGGCGGGGTAAAGACGGGTAAGTTTTGTAAGGTCGATCGCCCCTTGGGAAGATAGATAGTTTTTATTTTGCATCACTTTTTCTCTTAAAAAAAATCCTTGGCATGTGCGTTAGCGCTCCTCTTTATGAAGGTTTTTGTGCATCTGCCCGCGTTGCATCTTTAAAAAAGCCAAAAAGCCGAACGTCACCCCGAAGATTATCGAGACGACGCCCCAAAAATCCTCCCTCTCGTACGCCATAACAATCCAACACACGTCGGCAAAAAGATAGACGATCACCGCTTCGTAAATCTTGCCTCGAAAGGTCAAAAATGCCCCGATATTCAAAAGCAAACCGCCCAAAACGGCAAACGAGATCACGACGCCTCCTTAAGGGGGATATTTTTAGCGATCCAATAAAAATAGACGCCGCCAACCACAAACCCCACGCCCAAGAGCGAGGTGATAAACTCCAACGAAAAGTCGCGGCTTGCAAAATAGCCGATCATCAAAGAGGTGAGTGCCGCCGAGATCAAGAACAGCATATCGTTGTAGGCGACGATGCGCCCGTAGTATTTTTCATCGATATTTTTTTGCAAAAGGGTATAGGTGTACGACCATAACGTCGTCGTGAAAAATCCCACGCAGATACTCGCGGCAAGGGAGAGATAAAAATGCTCCATCACAAACGCCCAAAGCCAAATCGCGCACCCTTGCAACATAAAAAGCCAAACCAAACGGCGATTGTTTACCCACTTGCCCAGCACCATCGGGCCAAACACCAACCCTATCGCACGAAACGCATTTAAAAGCCCCAGCGCCAAAGAGGTGGCAATGATCGAAGCGTAGTAGTGATCTACCATCAAAGCGATCAGCGCATCAAACGCGGTGAGCCCCACAAAGGCATGCATTAGCATCAAATGGAGGGCATGGGGATATTTTTTTAAATACACGAAAGTATCTTGCATCATCGCAAAAAATTTCTCCTGTGCCTTGGCATGTGCTATATTTAACTCGAGCGTATAAAGCAGATAAAACGCACACACGAACATCAAAGCATCGAGAATAAATGCAATCTTCACCCCCAGCCAGTAGACCACGAAACCGCTTAGCGCCATCCCGAAAGTATAAGAGAGCGACCAGATGATGGAGTGGATTTCGTTTGCTTTTTGAAGTTTGTCGCCGCCAAGAATTTTGGGTAAAAGCGACATCTCGACGGTAAAATAAAAACTTGCCGCCGCCATACGAAGAAAAATCAGTACGAACAAAAACCACACGTCCGAAGCGCTTGTGACCAAAAGCAGCAGCAAGGTTGCACAAATCTCGATAAAGGTCAAAAAAAGCATCAGCTTTTTAGGTTCGCTTCTATCGATAATTGCTCCCGAAAAAGGGGCTTGAAGTATCCCCGCCAAAAAATGGAGCGCCGCGGTAAAAGCGATCACCGCAGGAGAGACCTGCATATCCAGCAAGAGGGTATAGATCGCAACGTTGCTAAACCATGCCCCGAAATAGGCGATAAGCTGGATAATTGAGAGTCTTTTTAAGATGGGTTCCGATTGTAAAAGGAGAAGGTAGTGTTTCATAAATGCAAGGGTAGCATAAAATCTATAATTCTTTCTTCATTTGTTAAAGTTATTTTTTTGCCAGCCGATTTGGAGTCAATAGATATGAGCCAATCAAGTAAGGAGTACGTCATGGATGGCATAGCAAACGTAGCAAGACAACAATCTCAAATGCAGTCTGTAGAATCTCAAGGAAGAGTAGCGCAGATGCAGGAGAAAGTGCAACAGAGCGAAAAAGCGGATGTCGTAAAGCAGATGCAGGATGAAAACGTAAACAGCGAGAAGATCAACTCAAAAGAGCAAATGGATGATTTGGTAGAAAAACTCAACAAAGCGATCTCTCCGTTTAATACAAGCATCAAATTCGGAGTAGATACGAACGATATTTTTTACGTTTCGGTTATCGAGGCGCAAACGAATAAGATGCTTCGCCGCTTCCCCGCAGAAAAAGCGATGGAGTTTCTGCCGAAGATGGAAGAGCTAACGGGGATACTCTTTGATTCAAAAGGTTGAGTTTTCAACCTTTTGCATTTTCACCCCGTTACAATCTACTTGTAATTCAAGATTAAACTCCCTATTAATTCGTTCACACTAACTCTTTTTTAATCTCTTTTAGTGTAAAATCGCGCCAATTATTTTGCACACAAAAGGTTTTTTGCATGAAAAAAGATGTTAAAAAAGTCGTATTGGCTTACTCCGGCGGATTAGATACAAGTGTTATTTTAAAATGGCTACAAGATGAGTACAAATGTGAAGTGGTCACGTTTACTGCAGACCTAGGGCAAGGGGAAGAGGTTGAGCCTGCTCGCCAAAAAGCTCTTTCACTCGGCATCAAACCTGAAAATATCTTTATCGAAGACCTACGCGAAGAGTTTGTACGCGATTACGTTTTCCCTATGTTTCGTGCAAACTCCATCTACGAAGGGGAGTATCTTCTTGGAACCTCTATCGCACGTCCGCTTATCGCTAAAAGACAAGCAGAGATCGCAAAGCTGACGGGCGCGGATGCGGTAAGCCACGGAGCTACGGGAAAAGGGAACGACCAAGTGCGTTTCGAGATGGGCTACCTCGGACAAAACTCCTCGTTAACGATTATCGCACCGTGGAGAGA
>JAQUCZ010000151.1 GCA_028685945.1 Sulfurimonadaceae bacterium
GCAAAATTCAGATCGACCAAAACGGTGAGCAAAAAGGTGGTAAAGAGAACGATTCGATCGCTTTTTGGTGCTTTCATAATCTCTTTTACGTGTTTTATCTCCGACATATTCCATGCCACCACCATTAAAATAGCCGCCAAAGCCGCCAATGGGATTTTTACGATCAGCGGAGCCAAAAGAAACATAAAAAGAAAAAGCCACAAAGCGTGCATTATCCCAGAAACGGGAGATTTTGCACCCGATTTGACGTTTGTAGCGGTTCTGGCTATCGCCCCCGTTGCGGGTAAACCGCCGAAAATGCTCGAAGCGACGTTGGCGACCCCTTGCCCTAAGAGTTCGGCATTGGGCTTGTGTCTGGCACCCGTCATACCGTCGGCTACGACGGCAGAGAGAAGCGATTCGATAGCGGCAAGGGTTGCGATGGTGATCGCATCGGGAAGCAACAGACGCAGCTTCTCAAACGTAATTTCGGGCCACGAGGGGCTAGGAAGCGAGGAGGGGATAGAACCGAAGCGGCTCTCGATAGTCTCGACGGGAAGGTTAAACGCCCACACTGCAAGCCCCGAGAGCACGACGACGACGATGGGTGCGGGGATTTTCGGAAAAGCCCGTCTGGCATATACAATCGTTGCGACCGAAGCGATTGCAACGAGGACGGCGACGATATTGACCTCGTGAATGTGTTCAAGATATACCGCCGATTTTTCTAAAAAGTCGGGGGGAACGTTGTCGATGGAGAGACCGAAGAAATCTTTGATCTGACTAAAGGCTATGAGCAGGGCAATCCCCGAGGTAAATCCGACGATCACGGGGTAGGGGATGAATTTTATCAGCTCCCCCGCGCGAACAAATGCCATCAGAATAAGCAAAACTCCAGCCATAAGCGTTGCAAGCACGAGCCCCTCGTAGCCGTGTTTCATCGAAACGGTTGCGACGGTGACGATAAATGCTGCGGTAGGTCCGCCGATTTGGTAGCGGCTTCCGCCCAGTGCTGAGATTAAAAAACCTGCAACGATGGCGGTAAAAAGCCCTCTTTCGGGGGGAAGGTTGGAAGCTATGGCTATTGCCATCGCCAGAGGCAGTGCCACGATTGCAACGGCAAGACCTGCAATGATATCTGCAAAAAAAGTTTGCGGCAAATATTTTTCACGGCGCAGTTGTGTGATGATTTTGGGTTCTAGGGTGTGGTAAAGGGAGCGAAGCATCGGAGTGAATCTTCTTTCTGCGTAAATTAAAACGATACTTTAGAGCAGATATTCTTAAGAAGTTCTAAGTTTGGAGATTTTGGCTCTTAGAGGGCGATTCTGATCCCTACGGGGCAGTGATCGGAACCCTCAATCTCGTTTAAAATAAAGGCATCCTCGAGATTTTGTGCCAAATCTTCGGAGATAAAAAAATAATCGATCCTCCACCCTACGTTTTTGGCTCGTGCGCTAAAACGGTAGCTCCACCACGAATACTGATCGCTAAGGTCGCCGTGGACGTAACGGAAGGTGTCGATATAGCCGCATGAGAGGAGTTTATCGATCCATGCGCGCTCTATGGGCAAAAATCCCGATGTTTTTTCGTTTGCTTTAGGGTTTTTAAGGTCTATCTCGCGGTGCGCCGTATTGACGTCGCCGCAGATGATGATCGATTTTCCCTCCTCGCGAAGTTTTTGGCAATGTTCCAAAAAATCGTCGTAAAACTTCATTTTATGTGAGAGCCTCGCGTCGTCCTTTTGTCCGTTAGGAAAATAGACGTTAAAAAGGACGACGTCGCCGTAACGGGTTTCGATGATGCGCCCCTCGTGATGGGTGTCGATCTCTTGGCATGTGGATGTGTATTCGCTTGCAAGGTTGCTAAAAGTCGCCGTACCGCTGTAACCTTTGCGCTCTGCGGGGTTGATTGCGGTTTCTAAAAAAGGGGGCGTAAAAAGATCGTTCGGAATCTGCTCCTCGGTCGCTTTGATCTCTTGGAGGCATAAAATATCGCACGAACGCCTCTCTAGCCAAGCAAACCCCCCTTTTGAGGCTACGGCGCGAATACCGTTAACGTTCCATGAGATGATTTCGATCGATTGTGTCATAGGGTGTCCGATAGCGTGATTTTAAAAGGTTTTTTAGACGCGCAGACGCGCCTAAAAAAGAGGAGATTAAACGAAATCCACTTTCGTTACGTGGTGTTTGAGCCCTAATTCGTCGGGAGTACATCCGAGTGCCAAGCCTACCATTTGCTGCATATGAAGTACGGGTAACGCTACGTCGCGCCCGATGGCATGGGATGCATGTGCCGTTTGGGTATCGAGCTTGAGGTGGCAAAGAGGACACGGCGTTACCATCCAGTCTGCGTTGTTATCCATTGCTCCTGCAATCGCTTTGCCCGTTAAGGTTGCCGCGGTATGTTGTGCCTGAAGCTCCGCATGGAAACCGCAGCATTTGTTTTTCTCTTCGTAATCGACGTTTGCACCGCCGCACGCAATGATCAGATCATCAAGCGAAGTAGGGCGGTAAGCGCTCTCAGGCGATTTGTGCGTTTCGTTTTGCAACTCCGAAGGGCGGATGTTGTGGCATCCGTAAAACGGCGCGATATTGAATTGGCTTAACGGTTTTACGACAAGTTTTTTGACCTCTTCTAAACCGAAGTCGTCGATAATCGCGTACAAGAAATGTGTAATTTGCGACGTTCCTTTGTACTCCAACCCTACCTCTGCCAACTTCTCGTTTACGCGTGCTTTGAGTTTTTCGTCTTTGTCTAAACGGTGTTTGGTCATAGCGGTGTTGAGTTGGCATGTGTTACAGATTGTCACCATCGTTAAGCCGTGTTTTTCCGCATACGCAATGTTGCGCGCATTTAAAACAAGTGAGAGAAAATCGTCGAAATCTTGCAAGTGGGAAGCACCGCAGCACGAAGCTTCTACGAGTTCTACGAGCTCAATCCCGAGTTTATTGGCAACTGCAAGGGTCGATTTCATTTGCTCGGGAGTACTTTGTTTCGCCGTACATCCCGTAAAAAGTGCATATTTTAATTTTTTCATCTATCTAACTCCTAGAACTTTGCTGTTGATGAGGATTTTACAAGTTTTTTGATCTCATCAAGATTTTGCGATTTCGTGATTCCCCAAGGCGGAACGATTTTCCCTTTTGTAAACATTTTAAATGCTACGGGGAGGTGTTTGACGATCGCAGGGCCCTCGCTGTAAAGCACTAAGCCGCCCTCGTCAAGCACACCGTTTCTTGCGATAGAGTGTTTGAAGCCGACCGCGTGGCGCGTTGCAACGTTGGATGTTGCGACACCCTCTTTAAAAAGCATCTGATGGAGTTTTGTGATCTTTTCAATCGGGTTAACGTCTTTTGGACACACTTCGGCACACTCGTAGCATTTGACACAGTCCCATACCCCTTGTTGCTCGGCATGCAGATCCTCTAGACGGCTGATATGCGCTTCGTCACGCACGTCTGCTTCGAAACGGTACGCTTTTGCAAATGCCGCAGGACCGAAGAAATCGCTGTTGATCTCGACGACTGGACATGCGTAGTGGCATGCGCCGCATTGGATACATAAATCGGCTTCCAAAAGCTCTTCGGCTTCTTCGGGAGTGACAAGATGCTCATGCTCGGGATGCTCTTCGACGTCGGAGATAAGGTAGGGTTTAACCGCCGCATGTTTCTCCCAGAAATCTGCTTTGTCGATAATCATATCTTTGATAGCACGCTTGATACTAAGCGGCTCTAGCGTGAGGTCTTTGCCGAAAAGTTCGACCATATCGTGCATACGCTCTTTACATGCCAAGGTGGAACGTCCGTTGACCTTGATGGCACAAGCCCCGCAGATACCGTGGCGGCAGCTTCTTCTGTAAGAGAAACTTCCGTCGTGATCCCATTTGATACGGTTAAGAATATCGAGAACGACCTCTTCGGAGGTGACCTCCATCTCGTAAGAGTCGTAGTACGGCAAATAATCTTCGTCCG
>JAQUCZ010000152.1 GCA_028685945.1 Sulfurimonadaceae bacterium
CCAACCCCTACGAAGCGCTTGAGAAAGACGGCTATATCTACGGGCGCGGCACGCAAGATATGAAAAGCGGGGTTGCGGCGTTTGTAGAAGCGATCAAAGAGGTGCAAACCTTCCGCGGTACCCTTTCGATACTCTTAACTTCCGACGAAGAGGGGGAAGCGACCCACGGGACGATTAAGGTGCTTGAGTACCTTCAAGAGCACAACATGCTCCCCGATTATGCGGTGGTAGCAGAACCCACGTGCGAACAAAAATTCGGCGATGCCATCAAGGTGGGGCGCCGCGGTTCGATCAACGGCTACGTCACGATCAAAGGGAAGCAAGGGCACGCCGCCTACCCCGAAAAGGCGATCAACCCGATCGACTTAATAGCCCCTAGACTTGCGCATATTGCAGGGGTGAACATAGACGAGGGGGATGCAAATTTTGCGCCGAGCAAATGCGTTATCACCGATATTCGCGCGGGGATGCAGGTAACCAACGTAACCCCCAACGAACTACAGCTGATGTTTAACGTGCGCAACACCACCAAAACGACCCAAAAAGAGGTACGCTCTTTTATTGCCCGCCATCTTGCTGGGCTTGATTTCGATCTGCGTCTTACACAAGGTTCCTACCCGTTTGTTACCGATGCGTCCTCCAAAGTGGTGCGCAATATCGAACATGCCATAAATAAGGTAGCGGGAAGAAAACCAAAACACTCCACCGCAGGGGGCACGAGCGATGCACGATTTATGGCGCCGATGGGGATAAAAGTGATAGAATTCGGAGTCAAAAACGATACTATCCATTCTATCAACGAGCGTACCACTGCCGCAGAGGTGGAAGGGCTTTACAAGGTATTCAAACATATGATAGAGGAGTGGAAGTAGCGATGCGTTTGATGACATTTTGGTTGGCATGTGCGGCATTTCTCTTTGGCATGGAGGGTAATTGGGCACAAAGTTACGCGCAAGCGCTAGAACATGCCAAAGCCCAGAACAAAAAAGTGTACATGCTTATTACGAGCGAAGACTGCCGTTGGTGCCGCAAGTTTGAAAATACCACTCTTAGCGAACATGCCACCGTAGCGCGCTTGGAGGAGAAATATGTTCTTTTGCACGTTGATCGCGACAAAGACGATTTTCCCGAAAAGTTTTTACGCAAAGGTGTGCCGCGCCACTACGTGGTATCGCAAAACGGCAACGTAATCTATACGTTTTTGGGGTATTGGAATAGTGAGGATTTCTTCTCTTTTATGCAAGAGGCAGAACAACGTTTTAGATATATGAAATAAGCTGCTTCCAAAGAAGCGCTCTTCAGTCGCCATAGCGGCGCAAGCGTAGCTAAACGGACTTTGTTCGATTAGCGTTTAAATTAATAAAAGGAACCGGTAAAAATGAAATACGTACAAACAAACAAAGCCCCCGCGGCGATCGGACCCTACTCTCAGGCAGTGGTTGCAAACGGAATGGTATTTACTTCGGGGCAAATTGCCCTGACACCCGAGGGGGAGATGTGCGAACACGACGTGGTCGTGCAAACCAAACAGGTACTAAAAAACCTAAGCGCAGTGCTTGAAGAAGCGGGAAGCTCTTTGCAAAACGTCGTTAAAACGACCATCTTTTTAGATTCTATGGATGATTTTGCAACCGTAAATGCGATCTATGCCGAAGCATTCGGAGATCACAAACCCGCACGCTCTACCGTAGCGGTTAAAACGTTGCCTAAAAATGCTCTTGTTGAGATCGACGCGGTTGCACTCGTAAAATAATGGAGCACAAAAGCGTCTCTTTGGTTCTTGGCAGCGGCGGTGCACGCGGTTTGGTGCACGTGGGCGTTATCAAGTGGCTTGAAGAGAACGGCTATACGATAGAATCAATCTCGGGCTGCTCGATCGGCGCTCTTATCGGAGGTTTGTATGCCGCCGGAAGACTCGATGCGTACGTAGAGTGGCTTTGCAAGAGCGACGCAATGGCTCTTTTGAAGCTACTGGATTTTAAAGGAACGGGCGGGCTTGTTTCGGGCGAGAAACTTATGCGCAAGCTCCATGCCATAGCGGGGGAGCATCGTATCGAAGATTTGCCTCTGAAATTTACCGCCGTTGCAACCGATATCAATGCGGAAAAAGAGGTGTGGATCAACAACGGCCCGCTCCTTGAGGCGATACGCGCTTCGATCTCTTTGCCCCTGTTTTTTACCCCTTACACCTACAATGCGAAAGTGCTAGTTGACGGCGGTGTCTTAAACCCCGTTCCGATCGCTCCCACGTTTCACGATGAAACCGATTTGACCATAGCGGTCAATCTCGGCGGTCCGATCAGCGAAGAGACGCTCCTGCCAAAAGAACAAGAGGATACGAACGGTTTTGTCGCAACCATAAAAGAGTACCTCAAAAAGTTTTCCAAAGAGACGACCCTCGTGTCGCAAGAGAGCATGGTGATGGTTGCCAATAAGTCGTTTGAGACGATGCAGGGGAGTTTGGCAAAGATGAAACTCTCGGTCTACCCGCCCGATATAGAGATCGAAGTACCGCGCAACCTTTGCGGTACGTTCGAGTTTCACAAGGCCAAAGAGCTTATTCAATACGGCTACGATTTGTGCCAAAACCATCCTCAGTTGCATGCGCTTAAAAAACCTTCCCGTTAAGAGTTCGTTAATCCTCAATTAAACGGCGATTAATAAGAAATGTTTATACTGCTTCTTGAGAAACAAAAATACAAGGAGTTCACGATGAACAAAAAAATTCTTTTAGGTTTGGGTGCGGCGCTTTTGGCTTCGACGCTTATGGCAGGAAACTGCGGCAATAAACAGATGTGCGGCGATAACGACAGATGCTCGAGCATGGGTGCATCATGCCACGGCAAAGGCGGGTTCATCCCTGCGGTACTTTCGCTTGATTTAAGTGATGCACAAGAAGCGAAAATCAAAGCGATTCAAGAAAATTGCTGCAAAGACGCACCAAACCCTATGGACGCGCTTAGCGAAACAAATTTTGACAAGAAAAAGTTCGTAGAACTAGCCAAAAAACAAAGAGATTCTATGATCGAGCATAGAGCACAGACGATGGCGGATATCTATGCCGTTTTAACGCCAGAACAGAAAAAAGCGCTTAAAGCAAAACTCGATCAAAAAGGGAAAAAACTTCCTAAAATGATGTGCGATGCCAAGCCGAAATCGTGCGATACGAAAAAATCTTGTTGCGATAGCAAAAGAGATTGCGATTCTAAAAGATCATGCGACTCTAAAAAGTCTTGTGAGGGCAAAAAATCTTGCGACTAAAGAAAGGTGATTCGTGATTGAGATAGCGATGATAGAAGACGATAGCGAACTTGCCGAGGTGCTCACGCAGTACCTCGCAAAGTTTAATATCAAAGTTACCAATTACGAAGACCCTTTTTTGGCTCTAAGCGCGCTTAAACTCAAAAGCTTCGATCTGGTTATTTTAGACCTGACTCTGCCTGGGCTTGACGGGTTAGAGGTTTGTAAAGAGCTTTTGGCAAAACATACCCTCCCTATTATCATCTCGAGTGCAAGAAGCGACATCACCGACAAGGTGATCGCTCTTGAACTCGGAGCCGACGATTACCTTCCAAAACCCTACGATCCTCGTGAGCTTGAAGTTCGCATTAAAACGATTTTACGCCGCTGCAACAAAGAGATGCAGGTTGTAAGCGCGCAGAGTGCGTGCGAAGTTTTTACTTACGACGAAGAGAAGCAGGAGGTGAAAAAAAACGGGGAGTTTATCAAATTCACCCCCGCGGAGCTGGAGATTATGACCCTTTTTTGCAAGCGCAAAGGGTTCGTGCTCTCGCGCTACGATATTTTGGAGCATTGCAGTTTTTTAAACAGCGACGAAGAGAGCGGTACTATTGCGGTGATTATCAACCGTATCCGCGCCAAAATCGAAGCCGATCCAAAACACCCCAAACATCTCATCACCGTGCGCGGGATGGGGTA
>JAQUCZ010000153.1 GCA_028685945.1 Sulfurimonadaceae bacterium
AAAGCAATAGATACGAGTTTATTGGAAGCTATTGATAGCGGTGTGATAGGAGCTAATGGTTCAAATCTAGTGACTAATGGTTTTTTGTCTATTACGGGTACAGGTGTAGACTTTCGATTACACTACGCTCTTAACAACTCTATCAGAACAATTTCAGTATAATTCGCGCTATTATTTCTTGACTAGGAAAATTTTTTGAAAAATATTAGAAACTTTTCTATTATTGCACATATCGACCACGGAAAAAGTACGTTAGCCGACCGTATTATCCAAGAGTGCGGGGCAGTGAGCGATCGTGAGCTGAAAAAACAGATGATGGATACGATGGATATCGAACAAGAACGCGGTATCACCATCAAAGCGCAAAGCGTGCGTTTGGATTACGTCAAAGACGGACAACACTATATTCTTAATCTTATCGACACTCCGGGTCACGTCGACTTTTCGTACGAGGTGAGCAAATCGCTTGCATCAAGCGACGGTGCACTCCTTATCGTCGATGCGGCGCAGGGGGTTGAAGCGCAGACGATTGCGAACGTGTATCTGGCGATGGAAAACAACCTTGAACTTATCCCCGTTATCAACAAGATAGACCTTCCCGCGGCGGATCCGATGAAGGTCGCCGAGGAGATCGAGACGAGTATCGGGATCGATGCGACCGATGCATGTTTGGTTTCTGCAAAAACGGGCGTAGGGATACGCGAACTTATCGATGCGATCGTCGATCGCGTACCGCCTCCGGTGGGCGATCCCGACGCTACGACCAAAGCGATCATTTACGACAGCTGGTTCGATTCCTATTTGGGTGCTTTGGCACTCGTGCGGGTGTTTGACGGTGAGATCAAAAAAGGGCAACTGGTCAAGCTTATGAGCAACGACGAACAGCACCAAGTGCTTGATCTTATGTACCCCCATCCGCTTCACCGTCGTAAAACAGACGCTATAAAAAGCGGCGAGATCGGTATCGTGGTTTTGGGTCTTAAAGAGGTAAACGTCATCCACGTGGGCGACACCATTACCGATGCGAAAAACCCTGCAAAAGAGCCCGTGGGAGACTACGAGCCTGCAAAACCGTTCGTATTTGCGGGGCTTTACCCTATCGACACCGACCGTTTTGAGGAGCTTCGCGACGCGCTTGATAAACTCAAACTCAACGACTCATCCCTCTCTTACGAGCCTGAAACCTCTATAGCTTTGGGCTTTGGATTTCGCGTCGGGTTTTTGGGAATGCTGCACATGGAGGTTATCAAAGAGCGCCTAGAGCGCGAATTTGACCTCGATCTCATCGCTACGGCACCTTCGGTTGTGTACCATGTTTACCTCACGGACGGTTCTATGGTGGAGGTGCAAAACCCCTCAGAGCTCCCTGCGGTGAACTATATAGAGAAGATTCAAGAGCCTTATATCAAAGCAACCGTTATTACCCCGAGCGATTATCTGGGCAATATCATCACGCTTTTGATGAACAAGCGCGGTATCCAAGAGAAGATGACCTATCTCAATGAAAACCGCGTTATGTTGGAGTACTCTTTGCCGATGAACGAGATTGTCGTCGATTTTTACGACAAACTCAAATCGATCTCCAAAGGGTATGCGTCGTTTGATTATGAACCGAGCGGGTATCGCGACGGCGACCTTGTAAAACTCGACGTAAAAGTGGCGGGCGACGTGGTCGATGCCCTAAGCGTTATCGTTCCAAGAACCTCCGCCGAGTCGCGCGGGCGCGTTTTGGTTAAAAACATGAAAGAGCTTATTCCGCGTCAGCTTTTCGAGGTTGCGGTGCAAGCTTCTATCGGGAACAAAGTTATCGCGCGCGAGACGGTAAAATCGACAGGGAAAAACGTAACGGCGAAATGTTACGGCGGGGATATCACCCGTAAACGCAAACTCCTCGAAAAACAAAAAGAGGGGAAAAAACGTATGAAAGCGATCGGAAAAGTGCAACTGCCTCAAGAAGCATTTATGTCCGTGCTCAAGATGGACTAGGCAAAAATGTGAAATGTATGGTGTGCGAGAGCCTCTCTTTAACGCACATCTGTCCCGCATGCCAAGATGTTTTTCTCTCCCCCGCGCTCTATGAGCGCACCCTTGCAGGCACGAAAGTGTATTCTTTTTACAAATATTCCGAGATCAAAGAGCTTCTTTATACCAAACATACCGATGTGGGGTTTTATATCTACACCATTCTTGCAAACAACTCTCTCAAAAAATTTGCACAAGCGTTTTCGTATGAATACGGTGCGGTCTCGATAGGCGTCGATGAGGATAGTAAAAGCGGTTATTCCCATACCGCTATCCTGAACAAAGCGCTCTCTAGCAAGCACATTATGCCCCTCTATGGCATGTTACATGCCAAGAACAAGATGAAATATTCCGGGAAGTCAAAAGCTTTTCGTCTGCTTCATCCGCGCCGTTTTGAGGTGGGGGATTTTGCTGCACAAGAGGTTATCGTGGTAGATGATATAATTACGACCGGACTTACCCTCACGCAGGCGATTCATGCGCTCCATGCCAAAGGGAAAAAAGTTTTGTTCTGCTTAACGCTTGCAGATGCAGAGCGTAAACAAGGAGAAGAGTGATGCGGTTTTTGTTGGTTCTAATGCTGCCGTTTTTTTTACATGCCAAGATGCTTGAGGTGGGGGAGAGCGTCGCTATTAAAACTCTTGCGTCGCAGCATGAACAAACGTTCACCTTGCCTAAAAGCGGGATTTGGATCGTGACGTGGGATAAGCTGACGACGAGAAGTGCGAACGAATATTTTAAAAAGCACGGCATGCCAAAGGACGTCAGCTTGATCGTCGATGTCTCGCAAGTGCCCTTTGGGATCTTTGGCATGTTCGTCAAACCCGATATGCAAAAATATGCCCACCCGATTTTGCTGAGTTTCGATGAGGCGTACAATAGAACGCTCCCCTACAAAGAGGGGAATTTAACCGTTTTGGTCGTGGAGAACCAAACGCTTCAAAAGATACTTTTTTTATAAAACCAAGAGGATTTAGAAAAGTTTTTTAAATAATCTGTTGACCTCTTTTTGCACCTTTTCCCCCGCTTTAGATTCCATGAATTTTTGCAGGTCGATGCTCACTTTGGGTGCGCCTACGTCCCCTTTGAGGGTCGCACTCACTGGATTGTTGTTAAAAACCACCGTGAGGTCGGAGTCGATCTGCTTCGTTTTGGAATTAAGCTTGGCGTCTTTGGTTTTGATAGCCGAAGTGTTCGAGGTAAGATCGAGCGAGGCTACGATATGCTCCTTGTTGATCGAAGCGCTCACGTCCCCTTTGAAGTTCTCTTTGTACATGTCGGTTTTGGCGTATTTTTTGACAAGGTCGAAGATTTGGTTTTGGGTGAATGAACCGTCGCTGAGTGTCCCCCCAAATTTCCCTTTTTGTACGGCAAGGTTGTAATCAAGCGTGGCATGGAGGGAGGCTTTGAAAATCTCGGGGTAGAGGAGCATCTCTAACACTTTAAGGGTCTGCACCCCTTTGATGTCTGCATGAAAATCATCGTTAAAAAGTTTGGCGGCAATGGCACCCTCGGCGATGTTTGAGAAGATCGTCAGTTCCAAATCTTTTGCTTTTTTAAGCTCTCCGTTTGCGGTGAGGGCACCTTTAAGAGGGCGCTCGGTGACAAAAAAGAGCTTATTCAGATCGGGAATTTTAAGGGTGTAATCGCTATGGATGGAGGCGTCTTTTATGTTGTACTGCGCTTTTTTGATGCTGAGTGCGGCGAGATCGGAATCAATATCGATTTTGCTCAAAAGGCTATCCCCTTGAAGCGCGGTATGTGTCTTGGCATGGAACGCGGTCTTTGGCATGGGGGAGGCAAAGGCGTAGGTTTTGCTTAAGTAGGCGCTATCAAGTAGCCCTTGGGTGATTTGGGTCGTTATCTCCCCTTTGAGTTTCCCCATTGTCGCATCGGTAATGTT
>JAQUCZ010000154.1 GCA_028685945.1 Sulfurimonadaceae bacterium
CTGGAACGTGGATATGTAGATCATAACGTTTATACACTTCGCTGATATCGATGGGAGTTTTCTCCTCGACCTCTTTGGGGCTCAGCGGTACATTCTCGGGGGAAACTTTGAGTTTTTTCGTATCTATGAGTGTTTTCACCACGCTCATCGCAATACGTGCCGACTCTTTCATGACGTCGCCCAAACTTCCCGTAAGTTGAAAGTTTCCTTTACCTTTTATGCGAATACTCTCGATTTTAAGCACGTCACCCCCGACAGCCGTCCATGCCAAGCCGTTTACCACGCCCACGACGGGGATTTTTTTCGTTTTTTCGATCTCGAAAACACTTTTTTCAAAATACTCTTTCAGATTTTTAAGCGTAATAGAGATTTTTTTCGTCTCGGGATGTTGCAAAATCTCTTTTGCTGCTTTACGGCACATATCCGCAATACGGCGGCGCAAATTTCTCACTCCCGCCTCTCGCGTATAGCTGTGGATCAGCTCCTCTAACGCCGTTTTGGAGATACTCACCTCGGAAGTTTTCAACCCGTGTTTTTTAAGTTCTTGGGGGATAAGATAACGTTTTGCGATCTCGAATTTCTCTTGCGGCGTGTAGGAACTCACCGTAATAAACTCCATTCTGTCGCGAAGCGGTGCAGGGATGCGCCCCACGTCGTTTGCCGTGGCAATAAAAATGACGTCGCTTAAATCGATATTGAAATTCAGATAATAATCCCTAAATTCACTGTTTTGTTCGGGGTCTAATATCTCCAAAAGTGCCGCCGTCGGATCGCCTCTTTGACTGCGGCTGACCTTGTCGATCTCATCAAGCACCACGACGGGATTCATTTTTTTCGCATCAATCAGCCCTTGTACGATACGCCCCGGCATCGCCCCTACATAGGTTCTTCTGTGCCCGCGCAATTCGTTTACGTCTTCTAGCCCGCCGAGTGCAATACGAACGAGAGGGCGTTTAAGCGCCGTTGCAATCGAATTCGCCAATGAGGTTTTCCCCACGCCCGGAGGTCCCGAAAAACAAAGGATCGCCCCTGCATTTTTGGTGTTTTTCACCCCGCGCAAAGCCATAAGCTCTTTAACGGCAAAATACTCTACGATCCTTTTTTTCGGTTTTTCAAGCGAAAAATGATCGCTCTCAAGCTGTGTTTCAACCTCGGCAATATGGAGCGATTTTTTTGCTATCTCCCCGAACGGAATCTCCAAAACCCAGTCTAAATAGGTTTGGGTCATTGATGCATCGGAAGAGTCGGGGTGCATCCGTGAAAGCCTGTCTATCTGTTTTTTGATCTCTTTGTAAGCGTCCTCCGCCATTTTCTCTTTTTTTGCTTCGAGCTTTTTACGGTACTCTTCGATCTCCTCGTCGCGCGAGTTGTCGGTGCCGAGCTCTTTTTGGATCTGTTTGAGCTGCTCTTTTAAAAAATACTCTTTATTGACTTTTTCTATATGGCTGTGTACTTTTGAGCGAATCTCTTTTTGGAGTTTGTTCGCTTCGATCTCCTCAAGCAGATAGTCGATCAGATGCAAAAACCTCTGCTCCGTATCAACCTCGACAAAGATTTTGTACGCCTGCTCTTTTTTCATCTTCACGCTTGAGCAGATCAAGTCGATAATGCGGTTGTGGTCGTGATTCTCTTCGATAGTGCGAAGCAGATCGGGCGGAAAATAGTTGCTCACGCTTGAGAGAACGCGCACCTTTTCGCGCACCACTTCCAAAATAGCATCCACTTTCAAAGAGTGCACGTTTGTGGGGTTTAAAACATCCACGTGTGCTATAAGCGGTTTGTCACTCACTTTGTAGAGTTTTTTCGCACGTGCGAGCCCTTGAAAAAGCACTTTTATGCGCCCATCGGGAAGTGCCACCTTGCGCATAATCGAGCCTACGACCCCCGTATCGTAAAGGGAGTCGTAATCGCGCTGCCCCTCATGGGAGGGTTTCGTCGCACATACGATCACGAGTGAATTCTCTTCGATCGCCCGCGCCGCAGCCGCTATGTTACTTTCGTCGCTTAAAAAAATAGGCGAGATCATAAAAGGGTATAAAAAAAGTTCATCTTCCGCTATAACGGGGATGTCTGCAGGAAAATCGCCGTAATTACTTAGTTTCATCCTCTATCCTCTAAAAAAATTAATTATTTCTCTTGCATAACTTAGATCCTGAATCAAAACAAGCGAAGCGCTCACGAAGTGATGTTTCTTTAGGGTTCAGGATGACCGTATTTCCGTCATTCCGAACTTGATTCGGAATCCAATACGTAGATTATACAAAAAATCTATCTTGTCTCGTTCGTATCGTCTTGTACCGAGTTTCTCGAGACGACGCTTTGGGTATCGGGGATCAAAAATGCATACCAACTCGATGTTCCGTCCCCCTCAAACCAAACGCGGTACCAAGGTACGCTTGCGCTGTCGACCTCACTCCAATCGATCCACGCCTGCGGCATCAGATCGCGGTAATATTGCGCCGATTTGGGCTTGTCGATGCGCTCGTAGAGATCGGCTATCCCCTCGTTAAGTGCCGCTTGTGCCAAATAAAGGTTGGTGAGCATCGCATCTACCATGTAATAATAAGGCGAAGCGGGATAACCCTGCTTAAACTTTTCACTCTGCTCTATCGCCTCGGCGATGAGCGCTTGATCGCGTCTTGGGTTGGGCAGTGCCAAATATTTTGATTTAATTTTCAAAAATTCGGCAAACTCCTTTTCATGCGGGTTCGCATAACGCTTAATATACTCGTCTAAAAAATGCTCGGTGAGAATATACTCCTCATCTTGCATATGCGCAATCGCCAGAATCATCGTTGCTTCGGGTAAAAGGGGTGAGCCTATGTGCTCCCCTTGAAGCGAACTGTAGTAGTTATCGGCTCGCTCAAGATTGGCGTTTGAGACCGATTCTACGATCTTCCCGTACCAGTAAACGGCAGGTTTGTTGTACTCTTCTATATCTTTTGAACACCCGCTCATCACAACGCTAAGCAAAAGTGCACAAAAGGTAAAATATATCTTTTTCATCATCTAATATTGGTTCCCGTCGTAGTAAAAAGTTCGTCATTTTAGCAAAAACTTCTATAACACGCATTAAACTAGGTACATTTTATGCTTAAACTGTTACAATATGCAAAATCAATACGTCACAAAGGTCATCTATGGAATTTCAAATCTGTTCTCCCATCTTAGGTTTTGAAAATGTAAAAAACGTCACGCTTGAAAAGATCGATGATATTTTTATGAACATGAAAGCAAACGAAGACAACCGCATCACTTTTACCCTTATTAACCCTTTTGTTTTAAGAGAATACGACTTTGAACTCACGAAACACGCCCAAGAACTTTTAGATGCCGACCAAAATTCCAACCTTCTCGTACTCAACATTGTTCTGATCCAAAACCCTATCGAAGATTCTATGGTCAACTTCATCGCCCCGATGATCTTCAACACCGACACCAAAAAAGCGATTCAAATCGTTCTGCCGGAAAACAGTAATTACCCTATCGCAGCGAAAATATCCTCTTTTTTACAATAAATCTCTTTCATACTCTACAAACTAGATTCCGTGTCTAGCACGGAATGACAGGAACACAAGATTTCGTCACCCTGAACCAGGTTCAGGGTCTAGGTTTTGCAAGAGGTCTAATAATAAATTTCACATGCCAAGAACTGTGTATTTATGGCATGTGAAAGCGCAAACTTATGCAAAATATTAGTTTTAGTGAATATTTGATTATTTTAAGAGGTTCTTAAGTGCAACTATATGTATAATGTAAGGTTAAAAGATGCTTTTTAATGACAAGTTAGTTGTTATGCGTCAATAAAATATATATAAAGAGGGGGGGTGTGGTATGTGTTTATTAAATCGCTCCAAAACGCAATTTTTCAGAAAAACTAAAATCTTGTTCG
>JAQUCZ010000155.1 GCA_028685945.1 Sulfurimonadaceae bacterium
CAAACGGGTGTTAAACTTCGTGCCATGATGCCATGGATTGCAGCAAATAAAATCGTAGACACTTCTAAAAACTAAAATAGCGACGCACTTGCTGCGTTGCTTCACTCGTCGCGTACCGATGTACGCTTCCTCATTGTACGCCTTGCAATTACATCACTCTTTTAGTTTTTAGGGCTTACATGCCATGATTTTTGAATTCACTTCGCTTTTCATGTATCGATGTGCGTTTCCCATTAGACTCCTTGAATTTCCATCACTCTTTTAGTTTTTAGGGCTTACATGCCATGATTTTTGAATTCACTTCGCTTTTCATGTATCGATGTGCGTTTCCCGTTAGACTCCTTGAATTTCCATCACTCTTTTAGTTTTTAGGGCTTACATGCCATGATTTGCTAGATCGCTTCGCTTCTAGCATATTGGTATCATTTTTTTTCATGACATGCCATGATATGCTACTACATGCCATGAATTTTATAACAGCTGTTGTAGTTGTATGAGTGTGGAGAGAAGCACGGCATCTTTATCTACGTTGGCAGATTTCATTTTCAGCTCGCTCTCCAAAAGCAGTTCGTGGAGCTTGTAGTAGGTGTGGGGTTTGATCTTGATCGACTGGCTCGCTTTTTGTTCTACGATCTGCGGCGGGGCAGGGTATCCGAGAATCTCTAAAGCATTCGGTGCACCGTTGATGCGGATGTAGATATGGAACATATACAGCTGGGTGATATAGCTGGTAATAGCGGTGAGAACGCGAATCTCATCCTCGCCGTGTTCTAAAATATTGGCAAGATCCTCTTTGAAATCTTTTTTTGCAAGAAGCTTTTTAATAAAATCATCCAGATTCACCTCTCCCAAACCAAATACCAAATCGTCGATATCTTTGGTAGTAATAGGGCGCTCGTAAACGCTGAATTTTTCTATTTCGTTACATGCCAAGGCAACGTCGCCACTATGGATATTAAGCAGGTGGGCAGCGATGTATTTGTCGATTTTTACATTTTCTACGGCGGCTACTTGCATCACGATCTGTTGCGCTTCAAAATCTTTGGGATGGAAAAAACGTACGCTCATCACCGAGGGTTTTGTTTTTGCATAGCTTTTGTGGTCGCTTCCGTAATAGGCGTAGATGAAGACGTTTTCTTTATTTTTTTCGCACAGGTCGATGAAGGTATCGAGTTCCGATTTTGGGAGCTTTTTTTCGCTTTTGATAATAAGAACGCTTCTGTCCCCAAAAAGGGAGGATTGGCTAAGATGCGCTTTGGCGCTTGCAAAGTTGTACTCGTCGAAATAAAACGAAAGGGTTGAACTCTCCTCTACATCACTGAGTGTTCGGGTGTAGTAATCGATAAGAAAACTACTCTCACCGTAGAGGATAAAGCAGTTTGAAAGGGTTTTGTTTTGGATATGTTTATCAAGCTCGTTTTTATACACGCTTAATCTTCCCTTTTGAGAGCTTTGACGTAGATTTTTGCTTTGGGGATATCGACTTTTTCTATCACCGCATTTATATCTTCAAAAAGCACGACGGTGTCGCCCGAAATCACGTTAAGGTAAGCGCCGATAATCTCGTCGTGAAGCTCCGCTTTGACTTCCGGCGTGGTGGAAATAATGCGTGCTTTAAAGCTCTCTCCGATATGCAGCGCCGCCCAACGGGCAAATTTTCTTGCCATAAACTCCACCTCTATGGTGCTTGCTTCGCGCTCTTTTTCGCTGATGGTCATACAGAGCGCTTCGATATTGCGCAGTACGTAAGAACTCTCCGTCGTATCGTTGTTGGCGATCGCTTTAAGAAGCCGATGCACGATCAAGTCGGAATAACGGCGGATAGGGGACGTAAAATGGGTATACGCTTCAAAGCCCAAACCGAAATGCCCTGCATTAAAAGGGGCGTAGCGTGCCTGCATTTGCGAGCGGATAATGAGGGTATCGACCTCCGATTGCAGCCCCATCTCTTTGGCTTGTTTTTGGATATCGGTGATGGTCTCTTTAATAGAGTTTTTTATATCGATCGACATCCCTATCCCTGCGAGTTCTTGGTAGAGCGTTTGGAGCTTTAGCTGGCTCGGCGGTTCGTGGATCCTAAATACCCCGCGATCAAACCTTGACGCTGCGGCTTTGTTGGCTAAAAGCATACAATCCTCGATAAGTGCGTGGGAAGGGGTCTCCTCGGCGTAGGTAGTATGGGTCAGGTTATTTTCCTCGTCCAAAAACATTTCAAGCTCGTTGGAGCGGAAATCGTACCCCACTTTAAGCCTCTTTCTTTTAAGGGCATCGGTGAGCGGTTTGAGTTTTTTGAGGTAGGCAAATATCACCTCTTCCTCTTTGGTTTTGGCTTGAAGTTTCCCTTCCAAAAATTCGTCTATCTCTTCGTAATTAAAGCGTCTTTGGGAATGGATGATCGCTTCGTACACTTTAGATTCAACCGTCTCTAAGGTTCCAAGATCGAGCTTCATCTCAAAAACGTAGCTGAGACGATCGACGTGAGGCTGAAGCGAACAGAGTGTTTCGCTCAGTTGGCGCGGCAGCATCGGAATAGAGCGATGGGGCAGATAGATCGAGAAACTTCTGTAGATCGCTTCGTTGTCGATGGCACCGAAGGGGGTGACGTACTCGCTCACGTCTGCAATGGCAACATAGAGGGTGGTATTTGCATCGTCCCAGTAAATAGCATCGTCGAAATCTTTTGCGGTGACGGGGTCGATGGTACAAAAAGGGAGTTTGCGAAGATCGACGCGATTTGGGTACTTGGAAGCATCCACTTCGTTAAAAGAGGAAGCGATTTCTAAAACATCCTCCTCAAACGCGTCGTGTTTGTTGTATTGCGCCAAAACGATTTTTTCGTCCACCTTGGGGTCGCTCAGATTTCCGAGTTTCTCCATGATGGTTCCGTCTTGGTTGTTGATTTTAAAAACATCCCCCTCTTGAAACTCCGCAAAGGTTTGTTTTTCGATCTCTATCCCCGCAGGATAGTCGGTTTTGATATCCACAAGCGATTTGTGCCCCTCTTTTATAAGAACATAGGCGACGCTGTAACTAAGTGCACGCCCTACAATCTCCACGATTTTTGCCGCAGGGGTACCGCGCACGCCCAAAAGGCGCTGGGCGATAACAAGATCCCCCGCTTTGGCGCTGTTTAGGTCGCTCTCCCCTATAAACAAATCGCGCGTGATTTCGCCGATGACGTTAAGGTAGGCGGTGTTGTTTTGCACAAGCCCGAGAGTCCCTGCACGGAATTTTGAATGGAATTTGTAAACGTTCTCTTTGTGGGTAAGGTACCCTTTTGCATGCCATGCATCGATATGCGGGCGTTGTTCTTGCGAGATATCTTGGTCGCTAAGACCAAGGGTAAGGCTGATAAGAAGAGATTTCACTCGGAATCGTTTATATGCTCAAGAGCTTTTTCGTAGCTTGGAAGGTCAAGACCGTATTGCTCGATCAGTTTTTTTGCCTCTGCAATCGTTGCATCGGTGGTTTGTCCGTTGATCTGCAAAGAGGTTCGCACTACATGGAGAATTTGCGCCGATCGTTGGAGCTCGGGCTGTGCCTCTTGGGGGTGGAGACAGTTGCGGATAACGTCTACGAGACTCTCCTCAAAGCGCCAGTGTTCAAAGATGCTCGAACTCACTTCCGCGGTGTCGGCACCGACGATTTTTCTCTCCGATTCCTCTACGTTTTGGGACTCTTTAAGCGCGTCGCGAAATGCCTCTTGGGATTTATCGGCTATGATCTGCTGAGAGATAAGCACTTTGCCTATCTCAACGAGAAACGCGGCAGGGGAGAGAACGCCCATAAGCTTATTCTCGTGGCGAATACACCATGCCGTAGTAAGGGCATGTTGGCGCTTTGAGAG
>JAQUCZ010000156.1 GCA_028685945.1 Sulfurimonadaceae bacterium
CGCTCTTGCCTCTTTTTCGCTTTTATAGCGGCAAAACGCCGCCGCTTCGAGGGCATTGACCTCCACGGGCCATGAAAGGGGCATATCTATGAGTTTCGTGAGGGTTCTGTAACGATAAGTTCCCTCCCCCTCCACCCAAAACGGGGGATGTTTTGCGCCGCTGATTGCTAAAAACTTTCTCCCCTCCTCATCCCAAAAACGTTCATTTTCATACCCGCCCTCTGCGACAAACGGGAGATATTCGGCGTTGCTTACGAGGTACTTTGAAACCGCAAAGGGGGAAAGCTCCTCTTTGTGGATGCCGTATTCGTTGTCCCAGCCGTAAAGATTATGGTTCTTCTCTTTGCCCAAAACCGCTTGGCATGCGCCTATTTGCACCATTTCGTTTTGCGGAGGCGGCGGAAACTCTTGGCATGTACTAAAACCGCCCTCATCTTTGATAAACTCCAAGGGCATCTGGCGGTGCAAGACCGACGAGGTCTCTATATGGATCCGCTCATGCTCGATCCCCATCAAAACGATCCACATCGGGCTCTCTTGGGTAATGGGCAGAGTAAAATCGACCGAACAAATGTAGCTATCGACCAACGTTCGCACGGCGTCGCGGTAGCTTCGTACGGCATCCACGCTCGGCCATTTGTAGCGCGCTTCGCTGAGATCGTCCCAATCCATCTCATCCACCCCGACGGCAAAAATCGATTCAAATTCGGGGTTGATTCGCTCGGGGATAAGCTGCATTAAAACAAGTTTATTGATAAAAAATGCCGCCGTATGCCCGAAATAAAAGATCATAGGATGGCGCGTAGGCTCGCTTTTGCGGGTAAACACCTCATCGCTCTTTAATACATCGAACATCTTTTCAAAAAGATCGTACGTGTTGTGAAAATACTCCCGAATCTCGCGACGTTTTTGCGCGACGTCGTTGCCCTCAAGAGTCGGCGGGTAGATACTTATCTCTCTCAAAACAAAACCTTTTTTTAAAATCGGTGTATTGTAACAAAAGTGTTCTTGCAATACTCAAAATAAAATGCTCTCAAAAAATAAAAAGTTATTTCTAATTAAAAACAATATAAAATGTTTGTTTTTACTAGCGAACAAAAGGAAAAAAATGTTTAGTTTTGATTTGGGAATTATTGGCACCGCGTTTATTGCCTTTGCCGTCGTATTGCGACCTTATATTTTGAAAAAAATTAAAAAAGAAGGAACGGTCGTAAACGTCGCTTATTTCGTTCTTCTTTTCATTTTGGCTTTTCCCCTTTATATGCTTCAAGGAAAATTCACCCTCGCTGCAATCGATGAAGCAACTGCAAATGAACTGGCAAATACCATCATTCAAGAACCTTTGCTTCAAGAATTTCACTCTGTAAAAAACGCCGAATGGGTTCCCTACGATACCAAAAGAGATCTTTATGCGGTTAAAGCGACCATCACAAAAAAAGAGACCCCCTATTCCATTTATTTTTTGCCACAATGTAAATTTTTACAAGGTTGTAGCGTCACATTCAACGATATTATGATTCTACCTGATGCATATAAAGAGATACCACTCAACTACATTGATGAACAACTTTTTGAAACTCGCGACTGCAATGACGAGATCATCAAAAACTTTTGGGTTAAAAAAAACATCGACGATGCTTTTAAAAAGCTCTTTGAAAATTATGAAAAAGTGGACGGCACAAAAACTGCCCACTCGATTCAAACATTAAACTTTAGCTCTTTTGTTCAAAAAGAATATAATAGTTCCGATCCGAAACCGCAACAGCATACGCATCTTTTAAGCTGCAAAGGAGATTTCATTTTGGAAGGTCGGTTTTCCGTCATGAAAGACGGCAAAGAGTATGCCTCGACGATATTACCTCTTTTATTCGATGACGTTCAAGAGCATAACGGATCTCTTCGTATCACATCTCTTCTGACATATAACCTATTTCATGATCATGCCAATAACCTCATCGTTTTTTCACAACCGTTCCGGATAGAAAAAATCAAAGCTCTCTCTCGATGAAAAAGTTTTTTTTAATCTCTTTTTTTCTTTTTCTTTGTGCTGCGATCATTTGGGGAGGTTTTTCCCATATCATCGTTAATGAATATCTTTATGCAAACAACTGGACACATTATCTCGCTTTAGTATTGAGCGTAATACTTCTCTATTTGCTCTATAAACCCAATAGCCCTTTACAAGAAAAGCTCAAAGAAAAAAATAAAAATATTTTTTTAAGCACTATCGGTTTTTTATTCGCGATTTTTTTGTTGACCAAACTCTTTTTTGAACGAGGCATACCGATTTTGATCCATGCGTTTACTTCAGAACCTGCCACTATGCAAGTCCGTGTTAAAGACCGTATTTCACAAAAGCACTGTCGCAAAGGGGTGTCATTACAAAACTACAATCGCCTAGGCAACGGAAAAGTTTGTGGGCTTCACGACAAATTTCTTTCATTCGCAAAATACGGCACACCCTTAACCCTTATCGGAAAAAAATCCTTTTTCGGGTTTACGGTTGAGAGTTATCGCTACCAAGAACCGTTACAAAACACTTTTATGCAAAAAAATGCCACAAAAATTTCTTCCGATTTTTCACGACTCCACTACGATCAAGACAACACCGCGATTATTGAATCTGAAGCAAAAATAACTAACCTTGTGCTTCAAGGGCACAGTCAAACCCTGATTAGAAATAACGCTCAAATAACTACTCTAACACTCACAGATCAGGCTGCTTTGCATATTAACGACAATCCCATCATCACAAATTTAATCGCCTCAAAAAACGGATATATACAAGCACAAGGGGGAAATATAAGTTTTATCTATCTCTTAGGACAAAACTCTTTGCATCTATCGAAACTGAATATAAACGCAGGAGGCTACACTTCGCCTACACTTAACTTTTCGGGCGGTGCCGTTTTTTTTACGAAAGAGGCACAAATTTCTTTGACGGTACAAGACTATACGTTTCGAGACGGTGTGATCCAAGGACACTGGAGCGACGGCATACCTTTTGGGTTTACTCTCGTTACGACCGATTTTATTTTTGATGCATCCAACGACACGCAACCCCTAGAGGGAATCAACCTTATGGCTTCTTTTTTACGATTGCCGCTTTACAAACCGAACGCTTTACCGAAAAATATACACATTCAAATACTAGCCCCGTAGTTTCTTCATCGTATATCAAAATTGTTTGGCTATAATTTTTTCATGATAAACGACACACCGAAGATTTTTAGCAAGTTTCCCGAGGTGCTTGCGTTTTTTACGACCAAAGCAAACGACAATCTCGCTTTTCACGTGGGGGACGACCCCTCTCTCGTAGAGATTCGCCACGAGGTTTTGGCATGCCATAGCGGCTACGACTGCATGTCGCTTGTGCATATGCGCCAAATCCACTCCGATATCGTTCATGTCGTGGGCGACGACGATAGTTTCACTACGCCGCCCGAGTGCGACGCGCTTGTAACCGACAAGCGTAATACGCCGCTGATGGTGATGGTTGCCGACTGCGCGCCCGTGCTTTTTTACGATGCAAAACGCAAAGTGATTGCCGCGGCACATGCAGGGCGCGCGGGGGCGCTCAACGAGATCGTCGTAAAAACGGTGCAAAAAATGGAAAAAGAGTTCCGCTGCAAACCCAAAGATATCTTTGTATCTATCGGGGCGAGTATCGGTTCGTGCTGTTACGAAGCGGGGCAGGAGATCGTCCAAGAGGCACATGCCAAGGGTTTTGCCTATGCACTTTTAGAGACAGAGGGAAGATATTTTTTAGATATCAACAAAATTTTACGTACCCAGTTTACGGGATGCGGAATCGAAGAGAAGCATCTGGAAATCTCGGGCAAATGT
>JAQUCZ010000157.1 GCA_028685945.1 Sulfurimonadaceae bacterium
ATCCAAATCTTGCCACACCTTACAAACGTCCAAAAAAGACGCGCCATTACGTTTTTACTAGCCTTTAAACAAGACGCTTCAAACGCACCGATGCAGCTGCAAAACTATAAAAACGACAAAGACGTCGAACTGCGATATGCGGTGGAATGGTTGGAAAAAAATCTTAGAAAAGAGGGGTATTTGTAGCCCTCTTAAAACGTTGGCATGTATTCTTGAAGGAGAATTTTTATCTCGTCGTCACTAAGCGTTTCTTTATGGGTTTTTATTTATTTTCGAAGTCTTTGTATGTTCTTTCACTTTAGCACTTTTTTTCTTTTTCAGAGGCTTGTTTGATATAATAGCTCAAGATTTAAAAAAGGAGGCTGGCATGGGAACAGTAGCGTATGAAGAACTATTTGACCTAAAGCCTTTAGACAAGATACATTTAATCGATCAGCTTTTGCTAAGTTTGGATTTACCCAACAATGAACTTGATAAAATCTGGATAGAAGAGGCTGAAAAAAGAATTGATTCGTATGAAGCAGGGAATACGCAAGCTAGTGATATTTATGAAGTTCTAGCAAAGTACAAGAGATGAAAATAAACATACTGGATGAAGCTTCTGCCGAGCTAGATGATGCATTTCAATATTATGAATATGAACAAGAAAATCTCGGGTATAGGTTTATTAGTAAGTTCGCAGATGCTTTAGAACTCATAAAGTTTTATCCTAGTGGTTGGCATCCTCTTTCCCAAAAAGTGAGAAGATGCTTAATTAAAAGTTTTCCGTATGGAATAATTTATCAAGTTAGAGAAGACGAGATTATAATTGTTGCCGTAGCTAATTTGCATCAAAAGCCAAACTACTGGGTAGACCGAATAAAAAAATAAGCTGTGTAAATCGCGCGAGGGTGCTTACAAATAATTTTTAAGATAAAAAAAAATCGATGGTGGACAAAGAGGGATTCGAACCCTCGGTAGGTTGCCCTACGGCCGCGTTCCAGGCGACTGGATTAAACCACTCTCCCATTTGTCCGTGAAGAAGAGTGAAAGTTTACCCAAAAAGACTTAAAAATTCTCTTTGTCAAATACAAATTCCACGCGATCTTTTGGATTTCTTCTCTTTTGCGTGATTTTTTCTATCTCTCGCAGGCGCCCTAAAAGCCCTTTGGAGTTGGCAACTTGGATCGAGAGCCCCGGACGGGCATTGAGTTCTAAAAGCATAGCGCCGTGTTTTTTATCTAACACGATATCTGCTCCCAAATACCCCAAACCCGTCATCTCATAGCAGCTACATGCCAAGACGAGCAGCTCCTTCCAGCCGGGAATCTCTACGGTATCGAAACTGTGGTGGGTATCGGGGTGGAAAAACACTTTTTTACCGTGCATCACGGCATTGATCGCTTTGCCCGTTTTAATGTCGATCCCCACGCCCACGGCACCCTGATGGAGGTTTGCCTTGCCGTCGGAATCTTTGGTAGAGAGGCGCAGCATCGCCATCACGGGGTAGCCTTGAAAAACTATGATGCGAATATCGGGCACCCCTTGGTAGGAGTAGTTCTCAAACAACGGATCGGCTTCGATAAGGGTCTCGATGATGGCGACGTCTTGATCGCCCGAAAGGGAGTGCAGCCCCGCCAAAATATTGGTCACATGCCTTGCAACCTCTTCAAAACCTATTAGCGCACCGCTTGATTTGACGAAATTTTCCCCCTCTCTGCCTTTGATAACCATAATCCCTTTCCCGCCCGAACCGCATGCGGGTTTGATGGCAAACGAGGTGATCCCTTCGAGTTTTTCGCGAAGTTCGTAGACGTCGTGCTGGTAGCGCACCACGTACAAAAGTTCGGGGGTGTTGATCCCGTATTCACGGGCGAGGAGTTTGGTTTTAAGTTTGTCGTCGACAAGAGGGAAAAGTTTTCGGTCGTTATAGCGGCTGATAAACTCTATATTGCGGCTGTTCATCCCCAAAATGCCGCTTTTTTTCAGCGTAAACGGACTGATAAACCTTCCCATCAGACACTCTTAAATTCGCTGAAACGGCGCAGCTCTAGGAGCCTATAGCCCGTGTACCTGCCCATAAGGATCAAAAGCGCTACGACGACGAGGTTAAGTTCGGGAAAGTTGAAACACAAATGCGCAACATACCCGTTTTGCATCACGCCGTATGCAAGCACCGCCACCAAAAGGCTGCCGCCCCCTTGTGTCATAACCTCTTTGGCGCCCTCCTCTTCCCACAGTATCGACATCCGCTCGATCGTCCAAGAGAGAATAATAATCGGGAAAAACGCTACGCTCATCCCCGTATTAAATCCGAGTTCGTACCCCACAAGGGTCATAAGTGCCACCATAAAAATAACGATCACGATAATGGTCGCTATACGTGCTACAAGAAGCAGATTGAGTGCCGAAAGATAACTTCGCAGCACCAATCCGATCGCAACGAGCACGATAAAGTTGAGCAGCCCCAAAAAGAGCGAGGTTTGCAAAAACGCCATCGCAATAAGCACGGGCATAAACGTCCCCGAGGTTTTTACCCCGATAAGCAAACGCATAAAGACGGTAATCAGCGCACCGATAGGCAAAAGGAGCAAAATTTTAAAAAGACTTTGCTCTTCGATAGGCAAACGGTGGATGCTAAAAAGCCCGAAACCGCTTTCATCGAAATGGGCTTGGGCAAGCTCAAGGGCGGGCATGTTTTGTTTGACCATCGAAAAGTTGACCGTAGCGTTGTTGCCGCCCGTTAGCTCGATAAGCGATTTGCCGCCGCGCGTCCACAAAAAGAAGTTTTTATTTTGCTCTTGAAGCGCATTTTTCGGATCAAACAGTACCCATTGTTTGTTTGCAAACACCTCTATAACGGGCGTGAGCGACTGGTTGCGTCTTGCATCTTCAAGCTCAAGCGCCAAAGAAACCCTGTGCAAAACCCCCGCTTCGCTCAAAAGCTTACTGAGCACCTCTACGTATTCGTGTTTTGCCAAAAGCAGCGATCCCTCGTTTTTCTCCTGCATCGCAGCAACGATTTTAATAAGTTCACGCGTAAACGTCAGATCGTCGCTCGATTTGGCGTACGCCTGTGCTAACAATTCTTTTGCGGCGATCGACTCCGCTTCGTTCCACAAAATATCCTCTTTGGCATGTGTCTCTAAAACGGGAGGCGTCTCCTCTACTTGCGGTGTATGTGCATGGTCTTGAACGATTTGCGCCTTATAGTAAAGGGTCTGCTTGCCTTGTGCCTCGCGTATGCTCCATTCGCCGCGCTTGTGCCCCTCTTGCATAAAGGTATTAAATCCGTATCCCGCAGAAACGCTTTGTTCGAAATAGAGTTTATATCCGGGGATATTTTCGGGTAGGGAGAGGCTTAGAGAAACGGGCGTGTCGTTTTGCGCTTTGAAATCGATCCGCGCTTCCACCATCCAAACGTCTTTGTTTTCGCTCGACAAAAACGGAATACCGCTTTGTTCGTGACGCATCAACGCGGTAAAAACCCCCAGCAGTGCCAGAAAAAAAGTTAAAACATAAAGTGCTTTTTTGGAGATCATTTTTTAAAGTTCTCCTCTTTTACGATAAGGGGTGCTTTGTAGCGGCCGCTGACGTCTACTATTATCAAATCTTTAAGCGCGCTTCTGCCGATGAGTACGGGGTATTTCATATGTTCGCGGTCGGTGAGAGTAAATTCGCTCACCTCCGTTTTATCCCCTAGGGTGACTTTGAGTTGCACTACAACCCTTTTGTCGTGCCCCTGATCTACCGACGATTGCAAAATTTTCACCGTACGTACCGCCTTTAGCTCAATCGTATGGGGCGTGTTTGTTTTTCTATCCACAAGGGTAAAGCGTACCCACGCTTTTCCGTC
>JAQUCZ010000158.1 GCA_028685945.1 Sulfurimonadaceae bacterium
CCGCAATGACGAATCTTCAGTCACCGTGAACTCGATACTCTCGCTCCCAAGCTCCTGCTTGGGAGTGTCTATTCATATGCATTCCCAACGAGGACGTTGGGAACGAGAGAAAAATAAAAAATTTACCACCAAAGAGAGACCATGAAAAAAACCATCCTAACCCTTGTAGCGGTCGTTGCGGCTATGCTTTTTACGGCATGTACCAAAGTCCCTTTTAAAACCCAAGAGCCTTTGGCAGATGCAGCGCTTGTGTATGTGTACGTCGTAGAAGGTGACGGATTTACCGAGATGAACAGAAAACCCTCTTACAAAGTCGCCATCAACGGCAAGTACACTGAAGGGGGTATTATGATCGGGGAGTACAAACCGTTCGATCTGCGCCCCTCGCATATAGAGTTCTCCATTGCCAGAGCCGACGTAGAGATTCAAAAAATTGCGCTTAACATAGAAGCGGGAAAAATCTACTACCTTCGCGTCAAAAGCTTTTCCGATGATTTTGCCAAGTTTGAAGTGGTAAACGTAGCGCCGCATATCGGTAGCCAAGAGATCAAAAATATGTATCTCGCAGGGGTGCTGCAAGAGGAGCAGAACAAAGTGATCGAAGAGCTTATAGAGCCTGCAAAAGAGCAGAATGCACAGCAAACGATCGTACAAAGCGCACCTAAAGCATCTAAAACAGATGAGCTTAAAAAAGCGTTTGAGCTTAAAGAGCAAGGTGTTTTAACCGACGCGGAGTTTGAGAAGCTCAAAACGGAGATTTTGGCGCAGTAGCCAATCTCTCGTCACCCTGAGCTAGATTGCGGATCAAGTCCGCAATGACAAAGTGTGTGTGTCCGCAATTACGAATGTTTAATCTCGCTCCCACGCTCCTGCGTGGGAGTGTATATATATGTATTCCCAACGAGGACGTTGGGAACGAGAAAAAGCCCGTGTTACGAAGCATTTTGTAACACAGGCTTTAGCCTGTATAAAAAACTCTTAATTGACTTCGAGTTAAAATTTTGCTTTTAACCTTTTCCTTCCGCACACTTTTATATAAAATCGCTATAATAAACCCTCATTTTTACAAGGCAGGTTTTCATGATACGAAAAAGTTTCTTTATAGGATTGTTACTCGTTAGTAGCGCATTTGCTGAATGTCGTTATACCTTAGATACGCATAAGGTAGAGTGGACCGCATTTAAAACGCCTAAAAAAGTAGGTGTAAAAGGGAGTTTTGAGAGTACGAAGCTTGATATGAAAGCTTCCGATTCTCTTACGGCAGTGTTGCGTTCGGCAAAAGTTTTTATAGCAACCGATTCGGTCAATAGCAGTCACGAAGGACGAGATGCCCTTTTGCGCAACGACTTTTTTCATGTTCAAGGGGTGCGCGGGATAAGTGTTGCGGTTTTGGAAGCAGATAAAAAGAAGATAGTGGCAAATGTGACGATGCAGCAAAAAACGCACAAAGTGACGTTTGACTATACGGTTATAGACGGTAACCTTTATGCCAAAGGGAAAATTGATCTCAAAGACTTTGGCATGTTGCCTTCTTTGGAAGCCATCAACAAGGCATGTTACGATCTGCACGAGGGAAAAACTTGGCAAGATGTAGAGATAGCATTTTCTGCCGTAATCAAAAAAGAGTGTAAATAATAAGAGGAGAGCAGATGCTCGTAGACAGCTATGCCCGCGTCGTGGATTATCTGCGCATCTCCGTAACGGAGCGATGCAATTTCAGATGCCAGTACTGCATGCCGGAAAAACCCTTTTCGTGGGTACCCAAAGAGAACCTTCTCACCTTTGAGGAGCTTTTTGAATTTGTTAAAATCGCCATCGACGAGGGGGTGAAAAAAATCCGCATTACGGGCGGCGAACCTCTTTTACGCGAGGATTTGGACAAGTTTATCAAGATGATTTACGATTATAAAAACGACATAGACCTCTCGATGACCACCAACGCTTTTTTGCTCAAAGGGGTTGCAGGGCGGCTTAAAGACGCGGGGCTTAAACGCCTGAACGTCAGTATAGATTCGCTTAAACCCGAAGTGGCACATGCCATAGCAGGGAAAGATGTTTTGCACAACGTGCTCGAGGGTGTCGAAGAGGCGTTGCGCGTGGGGCTCAAAGTAAAAGTGAACATGGTGCCGATGAAGGGGATGAACGAGGGGGAGATACTCGACGTTCTTGAATATGCCAAGGCGCGCGGCATGAGTATCCGTTTCATAGAGTACATGGAAAACGCACATGCCAAGGCAAATATAAGCGGCATGAAAGCAAAAGAGCTGCTCGAGGCGATAGCCCAAAAATACGGCTTCGTCGACGAGGGGTTTGACGGGCATTCCCCTTCGCACTACTATGTGACGGAGGAGGGGTACCGTTTTGGGATCATCGAACCCTATGAGGATGATTTTTGCAAAAAATGCAACCGTATCCGCCTCACCGCCGAGGGATTTTTGATACCGTGTTTATATTTCGACGAAGCGATGAGCATTGCCGATTGTATTAAACGCGGCGACATCAAAGGTGCCGCTTTGGTGCTTAAAGAGGTGGTGCGTACCAAGCCCGAGAAAAACCGCTGGGGCGGCGAAGAGAGTGAAGTCTCCAAACGCGCTTTTTATGAAACGGGCGGGTGAATAAGTTATAATTTTACACGGAGGTTCTTATGAGTATTTTGCATCTAAATTTATCGGAAAAAGCGACACAAGAAGTGTTGTATCTGCTTGAATTTTTAAAAGAGCAGGGGGAAGAGGTCGGCATACTTGATGAATCGCTTTATAAATATGAGCGAAAACTTATAGAACAGGGGCTTTACGAGCTTGAAAATAAAGAGCTTCTTACGCATGAAGAGGTTTGGAGAGAGCTTTTGGCAAATGCGAATTAGCTATACGAAACAATCGTTTTCTCGTTCCCAACGTCCTCGTTGGGAACGCATATGTAGAGACACTCCCACGCAGAAGCATGGGAGCGAGAAAATAAGCTAGATTCCGTGTCGAGCACGGAATGACAGAGTATAGAGAAGTTCGTCATCCTGAACTTGATTCAGGATCTAAATTATGAATAGATTTCTTTATAATAGAAAAGAGGAAACCATTAACATTTTAGCCGTTTATAAATATATAGATTTTCACTTAGAACTGTCAGAGATATTACAATGATCTACCTCGTCGAACATTTTTACTCGATCCAAGGGGAGGGGCGTTATGTCGGTACCCCTTCGCTTTTTTTCCGCTTCGGCGGGTGCAATATGCGCTGCGAGGGGTTTGGGTGTGTCGAAAAAGCACCCGATGGGAGCGAAGTTTTGGGGTGCGATACCGTCTATGCGGTCAACCGCGAGCACTTTTTGCACAACTGGATCCCCGTTAGAGAGGTGCATCAGCTGCTTGGCGTTTTAGAACTTTACGAGCTGCCCCATGCGGTGGACGTGGTGCTCACGGGCGGCGAGCCGCTTATCTATGCGAACGATCCCGTATTTGTAGCGTTTTTAGAAGCGCTTCATGCTAGGGGACATGCCATAACTTTTGAGACCAACGGTTCGTTGGGGGTTGATTTTGTAAAATTTCCTATCTACAAAAAATGTATTTTCGCTCTTTCGGTAAAGCTCTCAAATTCAGGTGAACCGCTTGCAAAACGGGTGCGCCCCGATGTTATAAATGCCTTGGCATGTGGGGCGAAAGAGGCTTTTTTTAAGTTTAGCATCGATGCCGATTCGATCGATCTGGGGCTTGAAGAGGAGATAGAGGAGATCGTAGCGCTTGCTCCCAAAACAAAGGTGTACTGCATGCCGCTAGGGGGCAACAAAGCGCAGGTCGAGGCAAACACCGAGCCGCTTATAGAGTTTTGCAA
>JAQUCZ010000159.1 GCA_028685945.1 Sulfurimonadaceae bacterium
GAAAGCGAAGAGCTGCTGCGCAATGTAACCAATGCTACCGACGATTTGCTTTTTTATAAAAACAAAGAGAAAAAATATATCGGTTTTAATAGGGCATACGAAAAGTGGACGGGGAAACAGCGGGGCGAATTGCTCGGGTGCAACGATTACGATTTGTACCCAAAAGAGATTGCCGAGCACCACGATAAAACAGATACGCTCGTGCTACATACCAAAAAACCGGTTATGATAGAAGAGGAGCTTAAAAATGCGAGGGGAGAGCGGTTTGTTTTGCATATCAATAAAAGTCCTCTGTGGGATAACGATGGCAAAATAAACGGAATCGTAGGGGTTGCGAGAGATATTACGCATATCAAAACTTTAGAAAAAGAGTTGCGGGAACTCAATAGCACGCTCGAGATGAAAGTTACCGAAAAAACTCACGAACTCCAAGTTTCTATAGTCAATTTGCGTCAAACAAATCATGCTCTCAAAGAAGCAAAACAAAAAGCACTTCATGCCGCACAGGCGCGTTCAAATTTTATCAGCAGCGTTTCTCACGAACTACGCACGCCGATGAATGCCATCATCAATTTTACCGATCAGATCCTCGAGGATTTCGACGAAATTATGGAAGATGAGGCGTTGCAAAAAGAGAGTAGGTATTTTCTCGAAAGAGTTTTGGTCAATGCAAAACATCTTTTGCATCTCATTAACGAGTTGTTGGAGTTTACCAAAGCGGAATCGGGCAAAATAGAGTACGATATCCAAAAACACGATATAAACGAAATTATCCGTTCTGCCTATACCAATACCTATTCGCTTCTTGTTAATACGCAAATCAAATACTCCCTTGCATGCCAAGAGGGGGTTTTGTATGCTCAAGTCGATGCGCGCATACTCTTGCAGGTATTGCTCAATCTTCTCTCTAATGCTATTAAATTCACGAAACAAGGCTCTATAGAGATTAGAAGTTTTGCACAAGAAGGGGAGATCGTTATTGAGGTTGAAGATACGGGACGAGGTATTGCAGAGGAAAAAATGGGGATTATATTTGATCCTTTTATCCAGGCAAATCGAGACGACGCCGGAACGGGCTTAGGGCTTGGGCTTGCAAAAAGGATGTGTGAAGATATGGGAATAGCACTCAGCGTGCGATCGCAGGAAAACGTAGGAACCGTTTTTGCCTTGCAAATTAAAAGCATAGGCTAAAACGGAGAGATTTATTTTTCAAGAGAATTTACATTATGAAAACTATATTTCACGTTTAAGGTTTGAGTAAACTTAAACGGGGTAGAATAGCGTTCAAGCATTTAAAAGATTTTTCGCTCTTAAATGTCTCATATACAAGAGCAGGGCGGTTTGCAGACCGTTGGAGCCTTGCGCTTGTTTACTTCGTGCACATTCTAAATCAAATTAACTTAATTTTCTCTTTTTCTCACACATTTTAATAAAATCTTCGTCATCAAGCAGATCCATACACACGACTTTAAGGATTTGGTTGCGGCTATATCCGTATTTATCCTTCAAACTAGCCGTTTTTTCTCGCATATGCGCCATTTCGTTTTCGTCAACCCACATTCCTATTGAGTGTCTTTTTTTATCGCTCATAGAGCCTCCTATGTCTAAAATTTGGCTAAATTCTAGCTCAAAACCCCCTAAAATAGCAAGTTTTTAATAACCGTCGACCTCGACGCTCAATAACCGTCGACCTCGACGCTCAATAACCGTCGACCTCGACGGTCACCATCTTATTAAAGAGTCTCAAATTAAAAAGAATAAAATTAAATAAACCCTAAATCCCTTTTTTGGCGTTGGGAATTTGGCGGGAGTGCTTAGGAAATTCGCCGCTGCGCGTCGAAGTTTCTTTTTTGATGGAGTAGGGCTTCCGTGGGAAGCCTAAAAAGGGCTCTTGATTAAGCTCCTATGGTCGCTTAATCGCTTTTTTGTTTATTTTGTCGGCAAAGCTGCGCTTTGCGGGTGCCGCTGCGCGTCACATTATGTTTGCTTTTAGGGGGTTGGTTGGGTTTTCGATCTGTTTGCAGGTGGTTGGCATGTAAGAAATAGCGATTTTAATCATTTTGAGAGGGCTAGGGCTGTTTTTTATGACGTGGTTAACCCTTTCCCTTGGTTTGTGTCTTTTTTGAGTTTTAGGGGCATTTATGAAGCAGTTTTAAGAGTGGGGCGCGCGTCGGTTACTTGAAGATGTTAAACCCGCGCGCCGCAATTTTACCATAAATGCGCCTAAATAGGCGGTTTTGGAGGGGTTTTGCGCTTTTTTGCGTGATAGATTTTGAGATTGCAGCAAAATCGCCGAGATATTTAGCGAGGGAGTAGAGGATCGATCGGATCTTGTTCGTGCTCATTGTGCTTTTCCTTTTGATTTGATTAGGGTTTGGATCGTTTCAAAGAGGGTGCGCAGTTTCGGATCCTGTATCGTTATCGTAAAATCGCCCGAAGAGCGCTCCTTGTAGACAGCAAGCGAATCGGTTTTAAAGAGTTTTGGTCTCGAGGGGGGCGTGTGGGTCACGAAAGCTTTTATGTCTTGTAACACGAACCCCTCGCACTCTTTTGGCATGTGAAACTTTAAAGCGCTTTTTATAGTTTGTACACAATTGTTAAACTCTTGCTTACCCGCAGGATGGGTCAATACAAAGAAAAGAATACCGTTTTTGATGTATCCGAATTTAATCATTTTCTGCAAAGCGGGGGTAAAAGCCGATTGTATTTTACCGATACATTTGCACCGAGAAAGTTTAGAAAATTGAGGCTTGTTTTGGAGAGAAGTAATAATTTGGCTCGCATTTTTCATTTGAGCATTATAACGATTTTTTTGTTAAGTGTGAGCGGTTGCGGCTATAAAATGGTTGTGTACTCTATTATTATTAAATATATATAGAGTAGAATGGGGAAAAATTAATACTTGTAACACGCTTTGTAACACGATTTTGTAACAAGTAAAAGCCCTATTTTTCGGGCTTTTACTTTTCGTGTAACACGTGTTACACGGGGTGTAACATGGATTTAGAGAGCATTAAACAAGCTAAAAAAGTAGTTTCCGACGGTGGATCATTCAAAGCGGCGGAACAATTAACAGGGCTTCCTAGAGCTGCGCTGCCGCACATGCTAAAAGTTTACGATCTTATGCAAGATCGAACGGTCGTTGCAGATAAGAGCAGCGATTACGTGCGCGTGAAGAAGAAACGCTACATGATGCAAAAGATAAAGCTTCAGCACAAGATCGCGGATATCCGCAAAGAGTATCACAAGCAGCTTGAGATACTCAAGCGCAAACGTAGAAAGCTTTACGAGTATGCGGATAAAAAAGAGGAGTTCGACGATCTACTCAAGGAACTCCACAATAAGCAACTTATGTTAAACGTAACATCGAAGAACTTGCAGCATGCCGAAGACGGTTACGAGATGCTTAAGCGCGATCACGTGGTAAATAAAATTTTGGCTTTTATTTATGGCATGGGGTTTGTTTTCTTCTGCATGTTTCTTTTTAAACTAGCGGGGGGAGAAGTGCGCTTGATCTATTAGCAGTTCTTGTTATGGATGTCGTATCTGTCATGCTTGCATGCGCATACGAGCATACATACATTGTCTACGAGAGAGAAAAGTATTCTATACTGGGAGTTCTTCACTCTTACGGAGTGTCGGTTTTTGTCTCTTTTGCATGTTATCTTTTTTAACTCGAGTTTAGGGTTCAACGAATCTTCCTCGAGGAGCTTGAGCGTTTCGTCTATTTTTTCTAATATTTTTTTATCTTTGATCTTTTTTTTGGAATCCGCAAAGAGCTTTGTGTAGATCGGAAG
>JAQUCZ010000160.1 GCA_028685945.1 Sulfurimonadaceae bacterium
GTGATGCCGCTTTTGATTTTCGTCTCCGACGTGGCGGCGCTTTTGGGCGGGATGATCATCGCAAATATCGATCTTGGGATTTCGGTGGAGCTGTTTTTGGACAGGTTTGCCAATGTGATCGCGCTTAAACATTTCGTCGTAGGGGTGGTCAAAGGTCCTTTTTTTGCTTTTTTGATCGCAACTATCGGCATATATCGCGGCATGATGGTGCAAAACGACACCCAAAGCATAGGGTTTAATACCACCCGAAGCGTCGTCGAGTCGATCTTTGCGGTGATCGTGTGCGATGCGGTTTTCTCGATCGCATTTACCAATTTGGGGATATAAATGGAACGGATCATCAAAGTCACTAACCTGAAAACGCGGCTGGAGGGTAGGCTTATTCACAACCGTCTCAACCTTTCGGTTGCAAAAGGGGAGATTTACGGGCTTTTGGGTCCTAGCGGCTGCGGCAAAACGACGCTGCTTCGGGAGATGGTGATGCTCCAAGAGGTGCACTCGGGCGATATAGAAATACTCGGGTATCCTCTAAGTTCCATCACCAAATCTCAGGCGCAAATGCTTAGGCAACAGTGGGGCGTACTGTTTCAGTACGGCGCGTTGTTTTCTTCGCTGAGCGTGTATGAAAATATCGCCCTGCCGCTGCAAGAGTACACCGATCTAAGCGAAGCGATGATCGATGAGATCGTGAAATTCAAGATCGATATCGTAGGGTTAAAACCTCAAGACGCCGCGCTTTATCCCTCGCAGATAAGCGGCGGGATGAAGAAAAAAGCGGCATTGGCGCGGGCTTTGGCGATGGATCCGAAGCTGCTGTTTTTGGACGAACCCACAAGCGGGCTCGACCCTATTTCGGCGCGGGAGTTCGATGCGCTTATTTTAAAACTGCGCTCGTTGCTCGGACTTACCATCGTAATGGTTTCGCACGATCTAAAGTCGATCTATGCAACCCTCGATAGAATGGCGGTTATAGACGATAAAAAGATCGTTTACGAAGGAACGCTAGAGGGGATAGAGAATGCCCAAAGCGAGTTTATCAATACATTTTTTAAGGGTCGGCATGAATAATAAAGTAAACTATACCTTGATCGGGATTATCACTTTAGTCGGGATCGTTTTGCTTATGGGGTTTGGGTACTGGCTCTTAAAACCCACGAGCGAAGCGGATACGAAACGCTACATTATCTACTTCAACGAATCGGTTTTGGGGCTCAACATCGATGCGCCCGTCAAATACAGAGGGATCGCCGTGGGGAAAGTAGTAACGATGAAGATAGACCCGCAAAACTCCGAACAGGTAGAGGTTGCCATCGACATTCTCAGCTCCACCCCCATCAAAACGACCACTTTGGCACGTCTTACCGCGCAGGGGATTACGGGGCTTACCTACATAAACCTGAGCATGGGGGAAAACGATTCGCCGCTTTTGGAAACGCAAAAAGGGGAAAAATATCCCGTTATAAAAACGGAACCCTCGTTTTTTGAAAACGTGGAAAAATCGCTCAGCGACGTGTCGATGCAGCTCTCAAGCACTCTAGCCAGAACCGAATCGCTCTTGGGTGCCGAGAACCAACAAGAGTTTTCAAGAATTTTACGCAGTACGGCAAATATTTTGGAGAAGGTCGATCGCACGCTCGATGAAAAATCGATTACGCATATTCAAAACACCTTGGCGCAGCTCGATGCAACGAGTAAAAAACTCGATGCGATGCTGCCGCAAATAGAGGTGTTCGTAGCCAAGGGGATCGAGTGGGAGGCAAACACCTCTGCCTCGCTTGGCTCGATTATGCAGAGTTATCTGGGGATACGCGCAACGATGGATGAGATAAAACGTGCCGTAGAGAGCGGGGAGTTTAACATCAAAGAGATTACGGGAGAGGTCGTGCCTACTTTAAATACGACCCTTGTGGAGTTGCAAAACTTTATGGTGCAAATGGGGAGTGTTTTAGAGCAGCACCAAAGAAGCCCGTCCGATCTGCTGTTTAGACAAGAAGAGATTAAAAAAGGTCCGGGAGAGGAGTAGAAGATGCGATATATTTTGGGATGGATATCGGTTATAGTGTTGGCGGGGTGCAGCGTGAGTACCCCTGCGGTGAGCGAGTACCGACTTGCGCCGACGTCAGAGGTAAAACAGGAGAAAGCCTTGGCATGTGCCCATACGCTTAAAGTGCAAAACCTCTTAAGCAGTGCAGCGTTGATGACGCAGAGATTATACTACGGGGTAGGGCAATACAAACAGTTTGCTTACACGCAGGCGGCATGGAGCGATACGCCTCAAAAGAAAATCGGCGATCTCTACGTTGCCTTGCTTCGCGAGAGAGAGATTTTTCAAAGCGTGCACTCCTACCGCTCAAACGTTTTGACCGATAGAACATTAGAGATTGTCGTCGATGATTTTATGCAGTATTACGACGAGGATTATAAAAACTCACATGCCAAGGTGGGATTGACCCTCACCCTTATAGATACGGCGGCAAAAAAGCCCTTGGCGACCAAAAGTTTTAAAGCCCGCAAGCAAGCGCCGAGTCTCGATGCCCAAGGGGGCGTCGATGCCCTAAACGAAGCACTGCAAGAGGTTATGGAAGCAAGTGCGCTTTGGCTTGAGGGGGAATGTAAGTGATTACGCAAAAAGAGTATGCAAAACGCAGAGACAAACTGGGCAAAAAGCTTGCCAAAAATTCGGTAGGCGTGGTGTTGAGCGCGGAGTATAAAAAACGCTCCAACGACACCGAATACCCCTACAGACAAAACAGCAATTTTTACTACCTTTGCGGTTTTAAAGAGGACAACGCCGCTTTGGTTTTTTGCAAAAAAAGAAAAAAGGTGCGCACCCTTTTGTTCGTACAGCAAAAAGAGCCGCTTATGGAACTATGGAACGGGAAACGTTTGGGGGTCAAAAAAGCGAAAAAACGCTTCGAGGTGGATGAGGTACATGCCATAAGTGATTTGGAAGCGAAACTCCAAGAGCTTTGCAAAGAGAAAAATACCCTCTACTACGATTTTGGCAGCGACAACAAACGCCTCACTACGGTAAAAAACGCGGGCGCGAAGGTTGCAACCCATAAAAATATCGCCGCACCGATTCAAAAGATGCGCCTCATCAAGTCCCAAAGCGAGATCGAGATTATCAAAAAAGCGCTGGTAATCACCAAAGAGGCGCACCATAGGGCAATATGCGCGGCAAAAGAGATGTCGCACGAGTACAAGCTCCAAGCCGAGATTGAGTATATCTTCAAAAAGCACGGAGCCTACAGCGATGCCTACACCTCCATCGTGGCATGCGGCAACCATGCCAACACCCTCCACTACGTCAAAAACGACAAACCTCTCAAAGAGGGGGAGTTGATTCTCATCGACGCGGGGTGCGAGTACGACTACTACGCCAGCGATATCACCCGAACCATCCCCGCGAGCGGCAAATTCAGCGAGGCGCAAAAAGAGCTTTATTCTCTTGTTTTGGATACGCAACTGCAGATTATCGCGATGATAAAACCGGGAATCAAGCGAACCGACCTGCAAAAAAAAGCATGCCGACTTCTCACCGAGGGGATGGTACGTCTGGGGATTTTGCAAGGCAAGGTAAAAAAACTCTTAAAAAAAGAGGCGTACAAACGCTACTACCCCCACGGCATAGGGCACTGGATGGGGCTTGACGTGCACGATGAAGCCCCCTACAAAGACAAACATGCCAAAGAGATAGCGCTTGCAAAAGGGATGGTACTCACGATAGAACCGGGAATCTACTGCCCCAAAAACGACAAAACGATCCCCAAAAAATACCG
>JAQUCZ010000009.1 GCA_028685945.1 Sulfurimonadaceae bacterium
GCCCGAAAATTTTCGGATAAACATCGATGTCGGGATGCAGATACTTGCATCCGACACGCTCGTAGGGTATTTCTCTTAAGATGAAATCCCCGGCTAGTTTAGCTTACCTTCTACCTAATTTTTTTACCTCCGCTTCTATTTTTTCCGGCGTTTTAAGCATGATTAATGCGATTAACGGCGAATTTACCAACGCTGCTTGGCTGATTTTTTTGGCACTTATATTTGACGGGCTTGACGGTCGTGTGGCGCGTTTGACCAACACGTGTTCCAAATTCGGCATAGAGTTTGATTCGCTTGCCGATATCGTTGCTTTCGGCGTGGCACCTTCGCTTTTGATGTATTTGTTTGTGGGAGACGAGTACGGTAGGCTCGGCATCGTGGCTTCCGCTTTATTCGTAATATTCGGTGCGGTACGCCTTGCGCGTTTTAATGTCATGACCTCAAGCAGCGAACCTTCGGTATTTATAGGTATTCCTATCCCGACTGCCGCGGTGTTTTTGGCGATAAGCGTGCTTCTGTTTGAGAAATACGGTTTGAAAAACGACTATGGCATGCTGCTTTTGTTGTGTTCTATGCTCCTTTCCGTTTTGATGGTGAGCAATATCCGCTATCCTAGTTTCAAAAAAATAGATACGAATGCAAAGCACAGAAGAAAAATTTTCGTCTCTATTCTCTTCGTGCTTCTTTTAATATTTATCTACCCTATCGAAGGTTTCGCACTCTTTTTTACATGCTACATCTTCTATGGACTTATCCGCGCAGGTTTTGTTTTTTTAAAACGTATAGGTCGAAAATAGACTACTGTTTTTCCCGTAGTTTTTTTGCTACGGAGAGCTCTTTGAGATTGATATCGAAAGTAAAATATTCGGAATTAAACCCGCTGTCTCCTATTCTGCCAAATTGTATTGCCGCACCTTCGTTGTTTTTAACCTGCAGATATAAAAGCCCGAGCGCATAGCGCGATTCTAAAAAATAGGGGTCTTTCATTTTTGAAAGCTCCAATAAAGCGATCGCATTTTCGGGATGCTCTGCCGCAATAGAAGCGGTAGCGCCCAAAAAGAGGGTAGAGGTGTCTTGAATTTTTAGATTGTCTATCAGTTGATTATAGAGTGTGTAGCTCTCCTCGAAAGCTTTGTCGTAAAACGATGCCATTGCAAGCGCTCCGGTGATCTCGTGGGTGTAGTGCGGCGTTGTTGCCAACGTGTTTTTGAGTTGTTCTCTTAGGAAAAAAAGTCGCCCCGTGAACATCATTTGCTGAATATATGTGTACTTTGTAATGTAGGGACCGAAATAGAGGTCGTCGTAGTGGAATGTTTGTGTTTTTAAATAGTTGTGCACTTCCTTGGCGTATTCTTTTGAGGGCAACTCGTTAAAATTCGTATCGATATGAAGCATGTGGGGCATAATGTCATTGGGAAGGAGTATTACGAGTTTTTGTGCCGACTTTCTTGCTATGTCGTATCTGTTGAGCTGCATCGCTATGATGACGTCGAGGGCAAGATAGAGGGGGCGTTGTGTGTACCCTTTGTTAAACCAGTCGGATGTCGCGATGATATTGTTTTCGCTAATGTTTAAAAGGGTTTTGTAGAGATAGGTATTTTCATCTTCGGGTTCGGTCTCAAGAGAGTGCTTTAGGATCGATTTCATTTTGCCGTGGTCTTTGTTGATAACCTGCGCAGTCATAACGGCAAAAACCCCCGAGAGATAGTTTTTTGCATCGAGATGGTAGGATCTTAAAAAATGGGTGTGAGCTTCAGGCATGTTGCCGAGTTGTGCATAGGTGAGTCCGATATTGTAGTGCAAAATGGAGTGTTTGGGCTGAAGTTTTACGAGCTCCAAAAGCTCTTGGTTTGCTTCGCGTATTTTAAAAGAGAGCGCTTTTTTGATCGCTTGGGCGATCCCTTTGTTGACGCTTGAAGAGGAAGCACTTTTTTTAAGATACTCGGTTGCGCTGTCTATGTTGTCTATGAAAATATTGGCATTTCCTTTGCGGATGTAGCTGATCGTTTGTTGGGCATCAAACACTTTGTAGGGGGAAAAATAAAATATTTTCTGGTACGTGAGGGCTTTGCCTTGGGCGGTGATGTTTCTATAGCGAAGTTGTGCCTTTTCGGGATCGAAAAGGGAGTCTTTGAGGCTCACGCGAAGAGGGTAGGGTTTGTACACCTCTTCACCGAACATATCGGTAACGTTTTTGATCTGTTTTGAAGCGGTATGGATTTTTCCTGCTTTGAGATTGACATACGCCAAAGCGATTTGGGATTTTACGGGTTCGATATTTTTTGCGATGGCATCTTCAAAATATTTTGCCGCCAAGGTGAGATCCCCCACTCTTGCATAGAGGAGTGCGATGCTAAAAGGATCGTTTGAACCCAAAGAGCGCTCCATTGCTTCTATGGCGTCGTAGTTGCTGTTAAAAAGTGCATGGATCTTTGCTTCAAGGGTATTTTGTTCTTTGTCGTAATAATCGGATTTTCGGTTTTTTAACGCACTAAGCGCTTCAAGGTAGTTGTGGTTGTAGTAGTTGATAAGTGCATAGTAATAGGAATAAAGCGGAGAACCTATTTCGTTGGGCAGGTAAGCGTATGCCATGTCGATGTAGTAGCGAAACGCTTTCTCGTCTTTGAGATGCAAAGAACATACGGCAGCGTTGATAGCGCTTACGCATCGGTTTTCGTCGTTGTTTATAGCCTTTTGAAAGGTTTGGAGGGCAAGTTCGTATTGCTCGTTTTTAAGCTGGGCAACGGCAAGGTTGTAATGGGAAATCGACTCGCTGTATTGGGCGATCTGCTCATAGAGATGAAGCGCTTCCTCTTTTGAGCCGGAAGAGTAGAGGTAGTTTGCTTTGGCGATCATCGACTCTATTTTGCTTTTTTCAAGAGGCGGGGTTTGGTTCGTGTCGAGTTTTTCGGTTATTTGCGCAAGCGGTTCGAGTGTCTCCTCTTGCGAGGGTTGCAAAAAAAGAGCGAGAAGCAGCAGAAGCAAAAGGGAGATAAGCGCAATCGATGCGACAAGAATGATCTTTTTCTTATCGAACGATTTTGCAAGAGAGCCTGAGGATTCCTCTTTTACTTTGTCAAAACGGGCGGCATCGTCCTCTTCGATAATGATTATTTCTTCTATCGGCTCTGCCATACCATCCCTTGTTTAGCGCTTTTTAGCAAAAGAGTAAGCAAATAAAGTACCACTACCTAATATAAGGTTTGAGCACCTCGGGGATAGTGATAGATCCGTCTTCGTTTTGGAAGTTTTCCATGATTGCGATCAGGGTTCTTCCAACCGCCAAAGAGGAGCCGTTGAGGGTATGTACAAGGGTGTTGTTTTTGCCGTCTTTGTAGCGGATTTTTGCCCGTCTTGCTTGGAAATCTCTCGTATTTGAAACGGAAGATATCTCTCTGTAGGTGTTTTGCCCCGGAAGCCACACTTCCAAATCGACCGTGTACGCCGCGCCGAATCCAAGATCACCTGCACAAAGGCGAACGAGTCTGTGGGGGAGTTCAAGCGCGCTTAAGAGATCCGACGCACATGCCACCATATCCTCGAACACTTTTTCGCTCTCTTCGGGTTTGGTGATCGCTACGAGTTCTACTTTGTGGAATTGATGTTGACGGATCATACCGCGCGTATCGCGCCCTGCAGCACCCGCTTCTTTTCTAAAGCACGAAGTGTAGCCCGTCATTAAAATCGGGAGTGCTTCGGGGGGAAGAATCTCGTCTTGGTAGAGGTTGGTCAGCGGCACCTCTGCGGTGGGGATCAAAAACAGCTCTTGCCCTTCGAGTTTATAAAGATCGTTTTCAAATTTCGGTAGTTGCCCCGTTCCCTCTAATGCCGCACGGTTAACGATGGCATGAACGCTCATCTCCGCAAACCCGCGTTGCGCATTAAAATCGAGCATAAAGTTAATCAGCGCACGTTCGATTTTTGCAGCTTCGGTATGCAGAACGCTAAAACGGCTTGTCGCAAGTTTTACGCCGCGCTCAAAATCGATCCAGCCGTTTTGTTCCGCCAATTCCCAATGCTCTTTGGGGGTAAAGGAGAAACTTCTTGGCGTGAGAACCTTTTTGATCTCGACGTTGTCGTTTTCGTCTGCTCCCTCGGGAACCGAATCGTCGGGGATATTAGGAATAGCCATCGCAAGCAATTCGAGCGCTTCTTGGGCGATGCGTTGTGCTTCGAGAGCATCGTTGATTTTAAGCTTGTTCGCATCGACTTTTGCTTTAAGCTCGGCAACGTCTTTACCTTGTTGTTTGTAGATGCCGAACTCTTTGCTCATAGCATTTTGCGCGGCTTGAAGCGTTTCGTACGTCGCTTTTGCCTCTTTAAGGGTTTCGTTTTTTTGTTTGAGCTCTTTGAGAAGCTCTGCATCGACCCCTTTGCGGCTGAGTTTTGCGCTAAGTGCGTCGAAATCTTTTTGAAGAAGTTTTAGATCGATCATAATGTTTCCTGTCTTTTTTTATGGGTGTGATTATAGCAAATAACCCACATGCCAAGCTTGGCATGTGGAGGTTTAGACTAAAATATCTTTGGCAATTTGGAACTGGTTTGCCGTCATAAGATGGATTTTCGGATGGAAGGCTTTGAGCTCTTCAAAAAGGGTTTTGCTCAGCTCAAACCCCACTTTATACTCTTCCGCTTCCCCCGCTTTGTTGGCGATGCGTAGATGCTCTAGCCATTTTTTGGGAACGTTGATCCCCGGAACGTGGGAAGAGAGAAATTGCGCGGTGCGCAGTTTCGTGATGGGAAATACCCCTAAAATGAGCGTCGCATTCTTTGTCTCGGAGCAGCACTCGGTGTTTGCCGCTTCCATCAGATCAACCAAAATCTTTGCGTTTTCAAGGTCGTAAACAGGCTGGGTGATGATCCCCGTTGCTCCGTGCTTGATCTTTTTTTGCATCTTTTTTTGCAAGGTTTTTGGGTTTTTGGAGTAGGAGTTTACCACTGCAAAAGGCAAGATCGCTCTGGGCGGCACGCTAAAGGGTTTGCCTGCATAGTTGATGCCGCTGTTAAAACACGCGATCATATCAAGCAACAGCGTACTGTCGCCCTCGAAAACTCCCTTGGCATGTGGTTGATCGGAGATGGTCGCGGGGTCTCCCGTGAGTGCAAGCACGGCGCGGATATCCACCTCGTTTGCTCCGAGCAGATCGGACTGAAGAGCGATTTTATTGCGGTCTCGCATGCTCATTGTAGCAATCACGGGTTTAGAGAAGCGATCTTGCAGCAGTTTTGCCGCAAAAAGGGAGTTGTATTTGAGCTTTGCCAGAGGGTTGTCGGTGGTGGTAAAACCGTCTACGTAATTATGAAGCTCAAGCTCCTCGATTTTGTCTATGATAGGAGAGAAAACGGGAGAGTGCGACGGCGTAGTTTCCAAGGTGACGTAGGTGCCGTTTTTTAATTTATCGAGTAATTTGTCAAACAAAAAAAATCCTATTTCGCTATAATTGCGCCATTATAACAAAAGAGAGTATCGAGTATGTTGAAATTGGCAGTTTTTGATTTTGATTCTACGTTAATGGACGGGGAGACGATAGATTTTTTTGCGCGTGAACTGGGGATCGGGGAAGAGGTAAGCCGCATCACCGAAGAGGCGATGTCGGGCAGACTCGATTTTTTTGAATCGCTCCAACAACGCGTGGGGCTTTTAAAAGGGCTTGATTACACGATCGTGGAAAAAATCTCCCATAATCTTCCTTATATGAACGGGGCAAAAGAGACGATAGCCGAGCTGAAAAAAATGGGGCTTAAAGTGGTCTGTTTTAGCGGCGGTTTTAGAAGCGCCACAGGATATGCGAAAAATATTTTGGGATACGATGCGGATTTCTCCAATATTCTGCATCAAAAAGACGGCAAGCTTACGGGACTCGTCGGCGGTGACATGATGTTCTCCCATTCCAAAGGGGACATGCTCGTACGCTTGCAAAGCTTACTGGGTATCACCGAAGCGGAGACTTTGGTGTGCGGTGACGGTGCGAACGACCTTTCGATGTTTGCACATGCCAGAACAAGAGTTGCGTTTTGTGCGAAAGAGATCCTCAAAAAAGAGGCGAACATCGTTATAGAAACGAAAGATTTAACGCAAATATTACATAAATTATAGGATAAAGAATGTTAGAAAAAACAGTGTGGAGACAGTTCCACGACGAAAACAATTTTAGAGAAATTTTGGCTCCGCTGTGCAATGTCGAAGTGCTCAACATGATCGCGGACGATAAAGAGTTTTACGGTGTTTTAAAAGCGAAACTCACCAAAAAAGAGCTTAAACTTTTAGCCATGGATACGGCGAAAGTAGCGGATGAAGCGATCAAACAAGAGTTCGGATTCGACGATGAGACGTTAAAAGTTGCTAAGTTTAAAGTCTATAAAAAACTTAAGCAAGATAAATTTCGCTTATCTATCAGAGAACAAGGCGGAGAGTACGAATAATAATAATTTTTTATATTAAAGTGTGTAAAAAAGTTACATGTCATATAAGAAAATTTTATTTTAAACTATAATTAACAAATTACCATGTAACATGATTCCTGAAATTTATCAAAAGGAAACAGAATGAAAAAAACAGGTTCTTTGTTATTGTCGGCTTTCGTAGCGGCTACTTTTACAAGCACGACGCTTATGGCAGATGCTGCTGCGGGGCAAAAGTTGTATCTTAATCAATTAAAAGTGTGTCAAAAAGACGGTGTCGCAAACGGCGGAAAGTTCTCGACAAAACATGATCGCGATACGTGGGAAAGTATGAAAGAGGATGGAAAACTCGTCGGAGAGTGGAAATCGATCTGCCCTTCGGGTGCCTCTAAATTTGATGCGCTTAACGACGCAGACAAAGCAAATCTGTATGACTTTTGTTGGCAATTTGCAGCGGACGGCGACGTTCCGTCTTGCGGTTGATCTTCTCGGCTCTTTTGAGCCGAGTTTTATTTTAATACGATTTTAAACGTTACTCTTCTTGATTTTTCTTTATCCTCAGTCTTTTCAACCATCTTTTTGCGCGCGTAACTCCAGCCTCCCCCTTTAAACATTTGGGTCAAATAGCGTTTTGTTTGCGTGTCTTGTTTAGAAAAAAGGTAGTGCAACACCGAATAAGAGCGGTTCATCGAAAGTTTTGCGTTGTTGAGATACCCCTGCGTAAAATCGACATCTCCCCACTCGCTTGAGGTATGCCCGTTGATCTCGACCGTATCTATGATATGGCGGTATTTTACGAGAAACGGGATCAGTTTAGTTGCAAAACGATCGAGAAACTCTTTGTGCTCCGCAGTAAGTGCGTATTTCCCCACCTCAAAGTAAAGTGCATTTTCGTTGAGCTCAAGAAGGAGATTTTTTGCCAAAGAGAGCTCTTTGGCATCTATCTCTTTTTCCAAAAGCGTTGCCAGTTCGCTATGGAGTGCGCCATCTTCTTTGCGCTGTGCAAGGGTGCAGTCGTCGTTGAGCTTTACTAGCCACATATTTGCCTCTTGCGAAACGGGGGCGGTATGTTTGCCGACTGCGGCTATTTGGGAGTTGTGCAAAATGTGCATCTTCTTAAAAGTGTCGAAACTTTGATCGCCGAAATGCTCTTGGCAAATAAGATTTAGTTCGCTGTCAAGTCGCATCACGAGCGCATCGGTATTTTGCGCATCGCGCACCTCTCCTACGGCAAAAAGATCGCCGTTTACAAACTCTTTGAGGTCAAAAAGTTCGCTTGGGTAGACGGTTGCAAACGCTTTGTCTTTGAGAATATTTTGTTGCGGATCGATTTTGAGCAGCCGTATCTGCTTCTTTCCTACATCGTCGATTTGCGTCAAAGAGAGTAGAAGATCGTCGTTGGAGAGTTTGGTAAGTTTGTTGGCATGGAGCAGGCTTTTTGCTTCAAGCGTATGAAGCCATAGCATGTCGCCGTTTTGAGAGATCTTTATAAGGGAAATACCGTTGCTATTTTTCTCTTTAAAGTTTCCAAGGAGCATGAGAGAGCCGTCTTGAAGCTCCTGCGCATCTATGCCGAAGTCGTTGCCCTGTGTGCCGAATCTTTTGCTCCACAGCGCCGTGCCGTTTTTCGAGATGCGCAGCACGGAGATATCGTTGCCGCCGATACCCGAATCGAAGATATTTTCGTAAGGGGCACGCGATGCAAACGTTGTGCCGACGATGAGCACGCCTCCGTCTTGTAGTGCCACGAGGGTGTTCACGGTGTCTTTGTTTGTTGCGTCAAACTCCCTGTGCCACTCGGTATCCCCTTGGGGGGAGAGTTTTAGGAGCAAAAAAGAGCCTTTGTGTGTGCTTCCCCCTACAAAATAGCCGCCGTTTGGAGTTTTAAGGAGACTTGCGGGGGTTGCAAACCCGCTTAGTTTTATCGTTTGTTCCTTTTGCAGATCGCCGTTTAATCCCACGCGGACAAGATGAAGTTGCGCACCGTAGTCGCCCGAGACGCTTTTTAAATACTCGTAAGGATCACTATAGCTCTGCTGCGACGGCGGTGTTTGAAAATTTCTCGTTACGCCTAAAGCGGTGATCGAGCGATCATAGTTTTGGGTAACGTCTACAAGTGCATTTTCGTAGTTTTTCTCAAGAACGAGAGAGAAGTCGGACGGCGCAGCATGAGCGAATGCGGCAAAAAGGATACTAAGATACAGGCTGTGTTTCATAAAAATACTTTTTTGCTAAAAGTGTAGCAAAAAACATTCCTAATCGGCGGGAAAAATAAAAAGAGGGGGATTTTCAAGGGTGCGGTGCAAAAGCACCGCGAAGAACTTACTTTAGGTTCTCGTAAGGTGCAGTTACAACCGCTTTTCTTGTTACGGTGTACGGGATCAACGCAGCAGCTCTTGCTCTTTTGATAACCGTAGTGATCATATCTTGGTGACGTTTGCAGTTACCCGTTAAACGACGTGGCATGATTTTATATCTCTCAGACAATGAAAAACGTAGGCTTGCTACATCTTTGTAATCCATGAAATCAACTTTAGCTTCGCAATACTTGCAGTATCTTTTTTTGTATTTTCTTTTTTCTGACATGTTATTTCCTTTGTATGTTCTATTTTCTAAAACGGAATCTCATCTTCATCTATATCGATCACGGGAATCGAATTGCTTTGGGGCATCTGACGGTTTTGCATAGGCTGTTGCTGTTGCTGTTGCGGCTGGTAGCCTTGCTGCGAATAGCTTTGTTGCTGCTGCGGTGCAGAGTAACTCGGCTGTTGGTAGCTTTGCGGCTGTGACTGCTGCGGTATATACTGCGGCGCATCGTAGTCGTTATCGACTTGCGGTGCATTGTAGCCGTTTGGCGCATCCCCTTTAGAATCGAGCATCTGCATCGTCTCTACGACCACCGAGTGCTTTGAGCGTTTCTGTCCGTTTTGATCGACCCATTGTTCAAAGTTAAGTCTTCCCTCAACTAGGATTTTGCTTCCTTTGCGGAGGTATTGATTGGCAACTTCGGCGCTTCTTCCGAAAAAGGTGATATCTACAAAACATACTTCCTCTTTCTTCTCACCGTTGTTGGTGAATTTTCTGGAAGTTGCGATAGCAGTTTTTGCTATCCCCATACCCCCTTGAGAGTATCTTAGTTCGATATCGCGCGTTAGGTTTCCAACGAGTATAACTTTGTTGTACATGAGTTTTCCTTGAATTTTATAAGCGGTTGCTTATTACTCTGCTGCTGCAGCTTCAGCCGGTGCAGCTTCCTCTTTTGCCGGAGTAGAAGCTGCTTTGTTTGCTTTTTCTACTTGTTGGTTCCAAGCTTTTACTTCGCGGTTTGTATCGTATTTGATAGTTACGAAGCGAAGAAGTTCTTCGTTGATACGGAAACGTCTCTCAATTTCAGAGATCGCAGACGGAGCAACCGTGTAATAGACAACATGGAAATAACCACGCTCGTTTTTGTTGATTGGGTATGCTAATTTTCTCATCCCCATTGCATCTCTAGCAGCGATTTCACCGCCGTTTGAAGTGATAATCTCTTCAACGCCTGCAATGATCGATTGGATCTCTTCTGCAGTAAGTGTAGGTTTTACGATTACTAAGTTTTCGTAATGTCTCATAAAGTATGTTCTCCTTTTGGTATTGCGCCTAAAATAGGCATTTGTTTCCCTTTCGGATATGTATATATCACTTGCATCAAAGTGATACAAAGAGAAAGGAACGCGCAATTTTATCGAAACAATGCTTAAAAGAAACATCAAGATAGATGCTAATAGCAACTGCATCAAAATATGACAATATGCAAACTAATCGAAAATTTTATTTTTTTTAAGATATAGTTTTAGCCGAATTTGGAGGCATTATGGCTAGAAAAAAAAAGAGCACTACGAATATTTATTTAACCTATACGGCTTGGTCTTTGGCGTTTATCGCGGTACTGGTAAGTACACTTTTTATAGGGTATTATCAGGGGTATGAGGATGCAAAAGAGGAGATCACGAAACAAGCAAAACTGCAAGAGCAAAAGAGACTCGATGCACTTAAAAAACTTGAAGAGTTAAGCGCTAAAAAAACCGAACCCGACGTCAACGAACGTCTGAAAGAGGTGCTTAAAAAAGAGACTCCGAAATATCCCGACGCTTCTCACGAATACGAGGATAAAGCAGTCGTTTCGGTACCTAAAAAAGAGCAGCCGATCGTTAAAAAGGCGGGTGCCAAACCCAAACTTGCGATCATTATCGACGATGTCTCCGCAAAATCGCACGTGCGTGCCATAAAAAGTTTGCAACTTCCTTTGACGATGTCTTTTTTGCCCCCTTCGCCTGCACGTCCCGACTCTGCGGTTTTAGCTTCGCAAGAGAGTTTTTATATGGTGCATCTTCCGATGGAAGCGCAAAGTTTTAGTGCCGAAGAACCAGGTACGTTGCGCATAAGCAACAGCGAAGAAGAGATAGTAAAGCGTATAGCCGAACTTAAAGAACTTTTTCCCAAGGTGCGCTACATCAACAATCATACGGGAAGCAAATTTACGGCGGACGAACGTGCCGTCAATAGGCTTGTTTTTGCATTGAAAAAACATAATATCAATTTCATAGATAGCCGCACCACGGCGGATACGACGGTGCCGAAGGTGATGCAAAATTACGGTTTGGAATATGTGGCACGCGACGTGTTTTTGGATCATGAAGCGGATAAAGAGTATATTAAAAACCAGATCAAAACCGCGGTAAAACTTGCCAAATCACACGGAAGCGCCATTGCCATAGGGCATCCGCATGCCAACACTATTTTAGCGCTACGTGAATCCAAAGCACTTCTTAGAGAGGTTGATTTGGTGTATGTGAACAAGCTCTACTGATGCCTCTTCTAACCCGCGAGATTGCACAATTACGATCGATGCAAAAATATCCCTCTTCCCTCTATTTCGAGGGGAGAGATGCGTTGCTAGATGTTCCGAAAGTCTCTCTCGTGGGAACCAGAAAACCCTCGCAATATACAAGAACTTTGACCCATCGGCTCGCATCGACCCTTGCTAAAGCGGGGATTGCGGTTGTAAGCGGCGGAGCAATGGGAGTGGATGCAATAGCCCACGCGGGAGCTTCGCCGAAAAATACGATTGCGGTTTTGCCTTGCGGGATCGATCTGAAATACCCCGCGGTCAATAAAACCCTTCTTGGTGCCATAGAAAAAGAGGGGCTTTTGCTCAGTCAGTTCGAGAGAGGCTTTAAAGCTACACCGTGGAGTTTCGTCGTTCGCAACGAACTTGTTGTTGCTTTAGGAGATGTTTTGATCGTCGCCGAAGCGGAGCTTGAGAGCGGAAGTATGCGAAGCGTTGCGTACGCTTTAGAGATGCAAAAAGAGATTTTCGTGCTGCCCCACCGCATAGGCGAGAGCGGCGGTACCAATGCGCTTTTGCAGGAGCACAAAGCGGAGGCGATCTACGATATAGACCGTTTCGTGCAGATGCTCCTAGCGCGCTACGGTCTTGGAGCATCAAAAGAGGAAAAACGGGAACATTCGGATGATCCCTTCTTGGCGTTTTGTCAAACGACACCTACCTACGAAGAAGCGATGCGCCTTTTTGCTTCAAGGGTTTTCGAAGCGGAACTCGGCGGCGAGATACTCGTAAAAGAGGGGAGAGTTTTTTTAGCCTAACCCTTTGGCATGCCAAGGGCTTAGAGGATCAGCATAGCGTCCCCGTAGGAGTAAAAACGGTAGCGGTTTTTGATCGCCTCTTCGTAGAGTGCCAACGTTTTTTCAAGCCCTACAAACGAGGCAACCAACATAAGAAGCGTTGATTTTGGAAGATGGAAATTGGTCAAGAGGTGGTTTGCTCGCAGCGGTTTGTTGCGGGGATGGAGAAAAAGGTTTGCTTCTCCGTGCGCGGCATGAGGGTGACGGACGAAATACTCCACGGTGCGCGTTGCGGTGGTGCCTATGCACAGCAGAGGTTTATCGCTTTGTAATATCTCCTTGGCATGTGGCGAAATAGCATAATATTCCGAGTGCATAGGGTGTTGGGTGATGATATCGGCTTCGACGGGTTTGAAAGTGCCGCTGCCGACATGCAGCGTGATGTAGGCATGTGCAAAGTTTTTGCAGATACGTTTGTGTTGCTCCTCGCCGAAATGAAGCGATGCGGTGGGTGCGGCGACGGCTCCCTCGTTGGCGGCAAAAACGCTTTGGTACTCCGTAGCGTCCTCTTGGTTCTCTTCACGTTGGATGTAAGGGGGCAGGGGAATATGTCCGATGGTATCGATAATAGGGAGCAGCTCTTCAAAACGGAGCGCCTTTGCATGTAGGTAAAAGGTGACGTTGCGCGTGCCGTCGTCGTGTAGAGCGGTTACTTCGGCTTGAAGATTCTCTTCAAAATCGATTTTCGTGCCTAGTTTCACTTTACCGCGAATATAGACATGCACGTTATGCGCATCGAGCGCGCGGTTGATAAGCACTTCAATCTTGCCGCCGCTGGGTTTGGTGCCGAAGATGCGTGCTTTGATAACTTTGGTGTCGTTAAAAATAAGTGCCGCATCTTTGGGGATAAATTTTTCAAATTCGCTAAAGCGGGTGTGGGTGATTGTATCGGTTTTTCTATCGTAAACAAGAAGCTTCGCACTCTCTCTCGGCGAAGCGGGATGGGTAGCTATGAGCTCGCTCGGGAGCTCGAAATGGTAGCTTTGGGTGAGAAGTTCTTTGTCTTGCACTAGGCTTTCTCTAGGCGTTCTTCCTCATCTTCCTCCGCCTCTTCTTCCTCATCATCCGCAGGATTGACGAAACGTACGATGATGATCGAAACGCCGTAGAGAATAATAAGAGGGATCGCCATAAGAAGCTGGGTTAAGACATCGGGCGGGGTTAAAAATGCCGCGACGATAAAAATAAGCACGATGGCATATTTGAAAAAATCTTTCATCTGCCTGTCGTCTACCAACCCTAAAAGTGCTAAAAAGTAAGCAAATATAGGGAGTTCAAACGCCAATCCGAAACCGAACATAATCTTGGTAAAAAACCCTACGTAGTCCTCTATGTTGATAAGCGGGGTAAATTTAAAACTACCGAAAGTGATTAAAAAGTCAAATCCGAAGGGGGTAACTATATAGTAAGCAAACGCCACGCCCACGAAAAACATACCGCTTCCCCCGACGATAAAAGGGATAAGCATTTTCTTCTCGTTGGCATAAAGTCCCGGTGCCACGAACATCCAAATTTGTGCCAATATAATAGGGAGCGCTCCGATAATTGCCGCAAAGAAAGAGACTTTCAATGCTACGAAGAATGCTCCCCCGACTTGGTTGGTCGTAACCATACCGTCGGCTGCATGAACCGATTTTTTTCCCACTTCCTGCAGGGCGATATTCAGAGGTTCGACGATCCAGTTGAGGATCGGTTCGTGGAAATAAAACATAACGAAAAACATAACGATCAAGCTTCCGACCGAAATCCCGAGTCGTTTTCTAAGTTCTATGAGATGCGGTTTTAAATCTTCAAACATTGTGTTGCTCTTCTTTTAGCGATGATTTTTTCTCAAAAGTTATAGTTTCTTGAACGGGTGCGGGTTTTGGCGTATCCGATTTTGGCGTATCGCTTGCGATATCCTCTTTGATTCTCGATATCTCCGAGCCGATCTGCGTGAGATCGGTCGTGCTTTGGAGCTCTTGGCTTGCTTTGAGAAGCTCTTGTTTGTAAGAGAGTGCCTCGTCTTTGATGTCGGCGACGTGCATCTCTTGCTCGATCGACTCTTTGACGTTATGGATCGTTTTTTTTGCACTTCTAAAAAATTTTGCTACCTCGACCATTGCACTCGGCAACTTGTCGGGACCTAGAAAAAGAATCGCAACGATAATGATGATAAGTATCTCAGTAAAACCTAAACCGAACATGCCAAACCTTCTGAATGAATAATGTTCGAGATTTTAGCCAAACAATAATTAAAGAATCTTCAAACCAGTAAAAAGAGGGCAATCTCGTCTGCTAAAAGATAATCTTTATTGATATATCTCTCCTCGTGTTCCGAGAGTTTTTTCTCTTGTACGAGTAGTTCGGCTTGTTTAGTTTGCTTGGCACTAAGAATCTCTTTTGGTATTCCCACGAACGAGCGAAGTCCCAAAAAGATTTTTTCGGTGAGGATATCCTCGTCGCTTAATTGTTCCTCTTCGATACGGAGCGGGTTTTCTATATAGCTTTCTATGTTTTTTTCGGGGTAAAACCTCGTGTTGCCCCTTTTGCCTACCGCTCCGCTCCCCGCGCCGATGTAGTCTTTATATTCCCAGTAACCTATGTTGTGCCTGCTTTTATAGCTTCCGAAATTGCTGATCTCATACTGCTCGAACCCGTGCGAGGCGATTGCCTCAAAAAGTTTTGTCGTGTGGGCAAGATTCTCCTGCGACATCGAGGGCTTTTTCTCAAAAAGGGTGTTCTCTTCGATGGTAAGTGCATAGGCGCTGATATGGTTGATAGGCAAAGAAAATGCCGTTTGCAGATCGTTTTGCAAAAGCTCTTGCGTATCGCCGTAGGCACCGTAGATAATATCCAAAGAGATATTTGTAAAACCCGCTTCCTTGGCATGTAGGATCGCTTCGATCGCTTTTGTTTTGGTGTGGGCGCGGTTGAGCATCTTGAGTTTGGCATCGTCAAAACTTTGCACCCCGAAACTAATACGGTTGACCCCCAAAGCGTACATGCCAAGGAGCCATTCTTGCGTTGCGCTGTTTGGGTTGGCTTCACTCGTGATTTCGGCATCCTCTTGAAGATAGGGGCGCAGCAAAGAGAAAATAGGTTCGTAAAGCTCGGGAGACACCGTAGATGGGGTACCGCCCCCTAAAAACACGGTTTCTATCGAGTGCGGCGCGGCGTCGAATCTCTCAAGCTCGAACGCTAGTTGGCTACGTAGCGCCTCCATGTAGGAGGCTTTAAGATGGAATTTGTCGACGTAGGAGTTAAATGCGCAGTAGTGGCATTTGGAATCGCAAAAAGGTATATGGATGTAAAGAAGCATCGCAACCTATTTCGTGAGTTTTTTGAGCACTTCGATAATCTCGTCCATTTTGTCGCTGATGCGACCCACTTCATCCGAAACGTCGCCGACCTCTTGGGCGTTGCGGGTAAGTGCATCGGAGCTGTCGGAGATAGACTGGATAAGCACGTTGGTAGTCGCCGCCGTTTCCGCAAGCGATTTTTGTGTGCGCTCGGCAAGTTTTCTTACCTCGTCGGCTACGACCGCAAATCCGCGTCCGTGTTCCCCTGCACGCGCGGCTTCGATGGCGGCATTGAGTGCGAGGAGGTTGGTTTGGTCGGCTATATCGCCGATGGTCGCTAAAATAGCTTTGGTTTCGTTGGCGTTGGCGACAAGGTTTTGGAGGTTGTGCACCATGTCGTTTTCTTTATGAGAGACCTCTTGGATACGCTCGACCGTTTGAGAGATCATCCCTTTAAGCTCGATGATAGTGGTGCGGGTGATATTGTCGATTGTTTTATTGAGCTCTTTGGAAGATTCGAGAATGTGGTTTTTTGATTCTTCGTTT
>JAQUCZ010000161.1 GCA_028685945.1 Sulfurimonadaceae bacterium
GCCAAACCAGATTTCAAGGAGCAAGCGATGCAAAGAGCATTACCGTTGATAGCGGCATTTTTACTTATAGGCTGCGGCGAAGAAGCGGCGCAAAAGCAAACAAAAACCCAAGAGGTAAAACAAGAGGTCGTAAAAACCGAAGCACCCAAAGAAGCGGCGCAAACACAAGCAGCCAAAACGGAAGCGCCCAAAGAGGTCGTTGCCCCAAAAACTGAGGAACAGCCAAAACAACTCGAGCCCGTCGTTGCGGCAAAAGAGGCGCAAACGCCCGTAGTCGTAGCGCAAAAAGACGGTGCCGCGCTTTATAAAGCCTGTGCGTCGTGTCACGGAGCCGATGCGTCCAAATCGGCACTCAACAAATCGCAAATTATCAAAGGATGGTCGGCACAAAAGATTGCCGATGCGCTTAGCGGATATAAAAACGGAACCTACGGCGGTGCTTCAAAAGCGCTGATGTTAGGGCAAGTGAAAAATCTCAGCGAAGCGGATATTAAAATCCTCTCGGAGCATATCGCGAAGTTTTAACTCCACTTCTTGGCATGTAGCATGACATGCCAAGAAAAATCTATTTCGGCAGATTGAATTTCTGCGTCACCAACTCCCCCTCGTCGTTAAAAAACAAGTAGTAAAGAAAATCTTTTTTTACGCTCAAACCTGCAAGGTAGCGAAGTGCCAAGTTCGCTTGAAGCGAGGCGATGTGCATCACGATGGGGGCGGCGATCCCTGCTGGTGTTTTGTCGGTTATTTTAAAAGCATCTTCAAACGAACTTTCCTCAAAAAAACATACTTGTCCGTGAAACGCTTCCACGCTGCCGTACACCCAAGGAAGGTTTTTTGCCTTGGCATGTCGGTTGATGGCGCCGCGCGTGGGGAGGTTGTCGGTGGCGTCGATGATAAGATCGACGGGTATCTCTTTTGCGCACCACTCCTCAAAATTGCAATCGTGCGCGATCGCTTTGACGAAGGGGCAGCGCTCCTCTATGAGCCGCGCGTTTAAGAGCGCTTTGTTTTTGCCTACGTCCCCTGTTTTAAAAGCGATTTGGCGGTGGATATTGTGCAGGCTGACATCGTCAAAGTCGATCATGTGGATCTTTCCGATGCCGCTTGAACCCAGTGCAAAACCAAGAGAACTTCCAAGACCGCCCGAACCGACGATAGCAACGCTTTTGCTTTGAAGCGAGCGCTGTGTTTGCTCCCCCCAAAGCTGAATTTGTCTGTGAAAATAGTTCTGCATTTTTCTCCCCTTCGTATCAAAAAAAAGTGATTATAGCATAAAAAAAAGTGATACAAAACGACTCAGAGAAGAAGGGTCGCATCTTGTTGATTTTTCTCCCGTATCTGAGAGATGCGGGAAGCTTCAGGGGGTTGTAGGGACATTTGTCGGACGTGTTCGTTTGCGTGTATTCCATTAATAGTACGTCGCAATGATCGCAAACGCGATGAAAAACATCAGGTGGGATATCCCTTCGAAATAGTTGGTCTGTCCCTCGTCGGTGGTTTTCCATGCCAAGATGATGGTTAAAATAAGCGCGCCGATCTCAAGCGGGTTGAAATCGAGGGTAAAACGGATGCCGCTTAGATATGCAAGCCCCATTAAAACGGGAACGGTGATGAGGATCGAGACGGTCGAGGCGCCCATGGCGATATTGACGACCCGCTGGATTTCGTCGTTTTTGGCGGCTTTGATGGCGGTCATGATTTCGGGGGAGACGGCGACGATGGCGATGATAAGCCCCGATATTCCTGCCGAGATGCCGTACTCTTTGGCTAATCGCACGCCGTCGTTTGCAAACACTTCCGCCCCTAAAGCAATCACGGCGATGAGAAGAAAGATAGAAAAAATCAACCCGAGATTATTGAATTTTTCAAAAATATAATCATCTTCGTTGAGGGTTACGTCCTCTTGTTCTTGCATTTTTCGTTTAAGCCTGAAGATGCGGCTTCGCGCGGTTTGTTTGAAAAAGTGGGTATGGGTTTTGGTTTGAAACACGACGATGATGATATAAAAACTCAAAAGGAGCAAAGAGATTAAAACCGAGGCTTCAAAAACCACCTCTTTGGTGTGTTCTGCTTGGCTGAGCAGGCTGGGTACCAAAAGGGCGATCCCCGTTACGAACAAGATGGTGGTGTAGGAGCTTGAGGTTTCTTTGTTGTGCTCTTGAGCGATGTAGCGAAGACCGCCTAAAAACACCGCAAGCCCCAAAAGAACGTTCATATCGACGATCACGGCGGAGATGATCCCCCCTTTGACGGTTTCGATCACTTCGGGGTTTTCAAACGCATGAAGCAGGATAATATAGAGTAAAATGATCTCGACGATAACGGCACTTAAGGTTAAAACAAAGCTGCCGTAGGGTTCTGCAAGGCGCGAAGAGAGGATTTCGGCAACTTCCGAGACGGTGATGGAGAGCGCACCGATGCCGATGGCGGCAAAGAGGGTCGCCATGCCCCCTTGACCGATTTTATGAAGATAAAACGAGAAGATTATAGAGAATACGCCTAAAAATATATCCCAGTAATCTTGGATGAAAAATTTGAGTTTCGTATTTGGTTTGAGCACTTTTTCTTGGGTGCTCTGTATGGGGTCGTCCATAATTGTGTGTTCTCTAAAGTAAAATAACGGTCGCTAGACCTAAAAAGCTGAAAAACCCTACGACGTCGGTGACGGCCGTGAGCAGTACGGTGCTTCCGATAGCAGGGTCTATATCTATTTTTTTAAGAAACAGCGGAATTGCAGCTCCGAGAAAACCGGCACTCAGCAGGTTGATAACCATCGAAAGGGCTATGACGACACCGAGCATAGGCATGGAATACCACCAAAAGGCGAGTACCCCTATGATAAGTGCAAAAAAGAGTCCATTGACCAACGAGAGGATCACCTCTTTGTAGATGGTCTTGCGTGCGTCGCTCCCTTCGATATCCCCGATGGCGATTTGGCGCACGGTAACGGTAAGCGACTGCATTCCCGCGTTGCCTCCTATGGACGCTACGATCGGCATAAGCACGGCAAGGGCTACGAGCGACTGGATAGTGGTGTCAAAAAAGCCGATCACCACCGAAGCGGCGATCGCCGTTATTAGGTTGACCCCAAGCCAGACGGCACGTGCTTTTCCTATCTCGAAGAGATCTTCTTCTTGTTCCGCTTCATCGCTAACCCCTGCCATGTTATAGATTTGTTCCGTCGCGCTCTCTTCGATGATGTCGTAGATATCATCCGAGGTGATACGCCCGATAAGACGCTCTTTGTCGTCGACGACGGGAAGGCTTGAGAGGTTGTAGTTGGTTACCATCTCGACCGCATCTTTGATATCTTTTTTGTGGTTGATGCAGTAGTGGCGAAGTTTTTCTGCGGGGATGTCGCTGAAACTAAGGTCGTGTTCAAAAATAATAAGCTCTTCTAACCCTACCGAGCCTAAATAAACATTGCGATGGTTGGTAAGATGGCAGTGCCAGATATTGTCCACTTCGCGGGTCTCTTTAAGATGCTTGAGGCGCTTGAGCGCTTCGCCGATATTTTCGGTGATATGGGCGCTAAAAAGCTCCGTTTGCATGTAGGCACCCGCTTCATCCTCTTCATAAGAGATGAGCTGTTGGATAATCTCTTTGTCTTCATCTTCAAAACTTTCCAAAATGTTTTGGGCGATATCTTCGTTCTCTTCGCTGATGTTTTGGATAAAGTGTGCCGCGTCGTCGGTGTCCATTTTGGAGGTGATGTCGGCGAGTTT
>JAQUCZ010000162.1 GCA_028685945.1 Sulfurimonadaceae bacterium
CTTTGCGGTAGTTCTTCTCTTTAAATGATTTTACCGCATATACCGAACTATCGGCAAAATGCTCGCTAAACTCTTTGGTATAGGGCATATCCCACGTAATACACCCGATACTCGGGCAAATCGTGGCACATTGAGGGTCGTCGTAAATCCCCGCACACTCGACACATTTATCGGGTTGCACGTAGTAACGTTTCAACCCCAAAGGGTTGGCGCTATCATCCACGATAGCGCCAACGGGGCAGTTTTGCAGACACGCATCGCACGTGATGCAACTTGCATCGATAATTACCGCCATCTTACACTCCTTGCGATTTGTAGTAGATTCTCAGCAACCACGGCGGGGCGGAAGTGCGCAGAACCTCTTGAAGCTTTGAGATCGCATCGACGATCCTCTCCCCTTCGGTGGTTTTGACGGGGTAAATCCCCTCGCTTTGCACCATCTTCGATGCCGTGGGTCCTATCTGCGTCGAGTAAACGATATCTGCCTGGGCAATCGAACCTATTTTATACGTCAACTTTTCGTGTTCGTCTTCTATCTTCTTCGAGCTGTCGATCTTTGCGACACACTCAAAGTGCTCTTTATCTATCTCATACAGATAAAAATGCTCCGACCACCCGAAATGTTGATCGATCGTATCACCGTTTGATGATGCAAATGCGATCTTCATCGTTAACGCCTAAAAAGAGTCCATCACGTTGGCATGTGCTTCGCGCACGCTAAGCGGGATCGATCCGATAAACTCTTGCGATTTTACTTCGGGCAGCATCAGCCCCTTGCTTTTGTGCTCGCGGATGGCATAAGTTTTAGCCTCGTGCCCCTCTTTGAAATACTCGTTGCAATCCGCCGTATAAGGCATATCCCAAACAATAGAACCCTCCGTCGGACATGCCGCAGCACAGCGGGGCACATCCGCATGCCCTACGCACTCGACACAACTCTCGGGCTTAACGTAAAATCTCTCCCCCTCGTGCGGGTTCTTCTCGTTGTCGTCTCCCAAAATTGCCGCGACGGGACATTCGGGTGCACATGCATCACAATTGATGCACTCCTCTGTAATCATTACTGCCATTGTCATATCTCCTTAAATAAAATTTTTTACTCTTTTGCATATTTTATTCTCACATGCCAAGAGAATTACATCAAATAAAGTACGACATTTTTGTCGATAAATACTTCAAAATGTCGCAAAATCATCTCTGCCGTGGATGTTGCACCCAGATGGCATCCCGCGCATGTTCCCGTGTAGTTTAGCCACACCTGCGGCACATCCCCCGCGACATACTGTACCAAGCGAATCCCGCCGCCGTCGCTTGCCAAAAGAGGCGTGATCGTGTTTGTCACAAGCTCTTGCACCTTGGCATGTTGCGCCTCGCTTGTAAGGGAGCGAAAGGTTTGGTTTTTTGCCGCATCTAGCCCTGCGTTGCTCGCATAGGTAATCATCGCTTGTGCTTTTGGGTTCCCCCCGTGTGCAGCACGTATGAGACACTCCATCGCCTCGTAAATTTTTTGGTTTTCTCTGTAGTACATCCCAAGCTCAAACAAAGCGTTTACGTCGCCCGCTTGAGCCGCCTCCGTGATACTAAGCGGTTTTTTTTGTGCTTGCATCGAGTGCTCCTCTCTTTTTCAGTCTTTGCCCCCTCACTGCATAAGCCGTTCTAGAACCGTTTATGCATGCGACTCTTTAAAAAGGATTGCACATGCCAAACGTAGAACAGATAAAAAAAGAACTTTTAAAAGCCGCAAGAGACGCGTTTGAACAAGCCTCGACGCTTTATACGAGTGAAAGACTCGAAGTGTATCTTGAGGGGATGCAGGTAAAAACCTCGCGCGTCTTGGAGGAAAACGAGCAAATTCTCTACGTGGGCGATAAAATCCTCTGCTACGATGTTTACGGCTACGACAACCTCGAAGAGGAGATCAAAACATGGATCGACTACGCACGTACTCCAACCCCTGCAAGCGACGATGCACCCCTGCCCCAACCGAGCGATATAGAACTCGCCGTGCGCGATTTGATCGACGAGCTTGCCAAAAAACGCTCCATGCCAAAAGAGAGCATCAGCTCCTACGAAGTTTTTGCCAATATGCCAGTGAATCTTTTAGGCACCATAGAGCAGCAGATCATCGAATACTGGTGGGGTGCAAAAGGGGTTGAAAATGCAAAAAGCCTGGCATTGGAGCAGATAGAAGCGGGGTTGAAAAAAGTAAAATAATTACCTTTTCTTGTCTTTTCAATCATATTTCATTAAAATAACAATCATTAATAATGGTTATTTATTAACTATTCGAGTTGATTGGAAATAATGTGAACGAACTAAAGCTTTTATGGAATCAAATTATGTTTACTAAAGTAAAACGAACTACCTTCGGTGTTGCCAGTATGCATATCATCTCTAGCACTTTTTTATTTCCCGTTGTTTGGCTGATTATTGGTTTGTTTGCAAAAGCTTTATTGGTCAAGCAAAATATTTTACCTGAATTCGTGGCATCCCTCGTCTATTATCTTATCATGCTTGGTTGTTTTTATTTAGGAATCAAGTATTCTTTGTATTACATAGACAAAAAAGTTCAAGTAGCCCTTCCAAAACAGAGTGCAAGGCAATCCGTTGTTTTTTTCGTTATTCTCGTCATATCTGCCAATATAGGGCTGTTTTATTTTGAAAAAACACTCAATATACAAAGAATTATTTTCAGTATGTTGCTTCTATATATCTTTATAAAAATGACTATACGCTATTTTGACACGCTCAGTCAAACAGAGTATTTGGAGTGCCGTTTTTTCTCTCAAATTATCATCTTGCTCGCCAATTTATCTTTATTGCTATCTTTGTTATTCATTTACGCTTTTATCCGTGAACTCAACCCTGTCGCACATTTAATTGTAATGGCAGTAGCATTTTATGCGGTATTATTCATAGACAATTTTGACACATTATTTGTTTCATTTTTTTACTTACCTCATGAATCAAAGCCGATAAAAAAAGCATTATTACTATTGCTCGTATCAGTGCCTTTAAATGTTATTTTATGGAGTGTTATATTTCAATATTTTCAAAGTCACTACAGCTACATGTAACATTATTGCGGCATCTTAGTGAGCCATGAACCGTCAGAAAAAAGCTACCAAAAACAAGGCAGAGCGTTTATACTTTTGTAATTTTTGACAAAAGGTGCTACATGCCATACGTTTTTTTCTTTCTTACAACTCTTTTTTTCTTTGTCGGATGCGCTCCGAAATATGCGCCGCTTCCTACCGTAAAACAGGTGGAGTTGCACAAATATATCGGTGATTGGTACGAGATAGCAAGGTTTGAGCACTTTTTTGAAAAGGGGTGCAAAAACGTAAGTGCTACCTACGCGCTCAAAACAAACGGCGATATAAAAGTGACCAACCGATGCACGATGATAGAGGACAATCGCAAAAAAGAAGCAATCGGCGTCGCCTACGCCACCGATACCACCAACGCAAAACTCAAAGTGAGTTTTTTTCGCCCCTTTTACGGCGACTATTGGATTATCGCACTTGCAGACGATTATAGTTACGCCCTCGTCGGTGCGCCGAGCAGAGAGTACCTTTGGATACTAAGCAGAACAAAAACCATCGATACAGCGACAAAAGAGAATCTTATAGCCAAAATAACCGATCTTGGGTTTGACGCGGCAAAACTTATTTGGACGGTTCAAGAATGAAAAAGCAGCTCACCTACGCCACCCTTATCC